>JAGYOB010000246.1 GCA_018399515.1 Candidatus Nanopelagicales bacterium | reverse complement strand
CCTCACCGACAACGCTGCGAGCAAGGTCAAGACTCTGCTGGAGGCCGAGGGGCGCGAAGACCTTGCCTTGCGCATCGCCGTCCAGCCCGGTGGCTGCTCGGGCCTGCGCTACCAGTTGTTCTTCGATGACCGCACCCTCGACGGCGACATCGTCAAGGACTTCAGTGGGGTCGGTGTCGTCACCGACCGGATGAGCGCGCCGTACCTCAGCGGCGCCGTGATCGATTTCGTGGACACGATCGAGAAGCAGGGGTTCACCATCGACAACCCCAATGCGGGCGGATCGTGCGCTTGCGGCGACTCGTTCCACTGACGCGCGAAGCGCTATCGGGCTCTGAGCCCGGTTGTTACCGGTCGCTGGACCGGCACCGGTAGCCTCGCGCGGGTGAACATCGTCGTTACCGGGTCCATCGCGACCGATCACCTGATGACCTTCCCTGGTCGGTTCGCTGATTCGCTTGTCGCTGACAAGCTGGATCGCGTTTCGTTGTCGTTCCTCGTCGATGCGCTGGAAGTGCGTCGTGGCGGTGTCGCAGCGAATATCGCCTTCGGGATGGGGTATCTCGGCCTGCGTCCGGTGCTCGTGGGGGCGGTGGGACCTGATTTCGCCGATTACGGGTCATGGTTGGCCCGTCATGGTGTCGACGTTGACAGCATCCATACGTCGGAGGTGCATCACACGGCAAGATTCGTGTGCACCACAGATGAGGAAGCCAATCAGATCGCGTCGTTTTACTCCGGAGCCATGAGCGAAGCTCGCGATATCGAGTTGCAACCGGTCGTCGACCGGCTCGGTTCCGTCGACCTCGTGGTGATCGGACCGAATGACCCCGAGGGAATGCTGCGCCACACCGACGAGTGCCGCCAGCGCGGTCTGGCATTCGCCGCCGACCCTTCCCAGCAGTTGGCCCGGATGGACGGCCCGGCCATCCGTCGGTTGATCGACGGGGCTACCTATCTGTTCACCAACGAGTATGAAGCAGCGTTGACGGAACAGAAAACAGGCTGGAGCGCAGCGGAAATCGCCAGCCGTGTGCACTGTCGCATCACGACCTTGGGGGCGCAGGGAGCGCGCGTTGAGCGCAATGGCCACCCGGTGATCGAAGTCGGATGCCCGCAGGAGGACGCCGTCGTCGACCCGACTGGCGTGGGCGATGCGTTCCGCGCGGGTTTTCTGGCCGGACTCGCCTTCGGGCTATCTGATGAGCGCTGCGCACAACTGGGGTCGACGCTGGCGACCTATGTCATCGAAACCGTCGGTACCCAGGAGTACCGACTGGAGCCCGCCCATATCCGTGCCCGACTCGACCAGACCTACGGGCCCAACGCAGCGCAGGAGATTGCCGAGCATCTGTCGCTGCGTGACGGTCTTGACGCCTGACGTTGCGACATCGCCTCACGATGCCCGGTCACGACAGTAAGTATCCGATCGAAAACTATCCGGTCGAACCGGAACCGACATTGTGGGCGCTGCCTGATCCGACATCTGCACCACCGGGAACCGACGTGGTGGGAATCGGCGCCGATCTTGCGCCGGGAACGATTGTGGCGGCCTATCGTCGCGGCCTATTTCCGATGAATGTCGAACGCGAAGGACCGCTGGGATGGTGGTCACCGGACCCCCGAGGGGTCATACCGTTGGGGGCACTGCGTGTTTCGCGTTCCCTGCGCCGATCGATCCGACGCTTCGACGTCAGTGTTGACGGGTGTTTCACGGATGTGATGCACGCGTGTGCCGATGACCGCCGCGAACACGGCTGGATCACCACCGATTTCATCGACGCCTACTCCCGACTGCATCGGCTGGGATGGGCGCATTCGGTCGAGGTGTGGAATCGAGCCGGTGAGCTCGTGGGTGGCCTGTACGGCATCGAGATCGGTGGGTTGTTCGCGGGCGAATCGATGTTCCACCGTGAACGCGATGCGTCCAAAGTCGCCCTGGTCGCCCTCGTCGATCGGTTAGCTCAGGATCGATCGTCGTTGCTGGCCGAGGGCGCAGGCGAGCGACTGCTCGATGTCCAATGGGTGACCGATCACCTGGCGTCACTCGGGGCAGGAGCGATTCCTCGGCGCGAATACCTCAGGCGACTGGGTATCGCGCTATCGATTCCGCCAACCTTGGGTCGCGGAGCCGTCTGACGAGCGGTCCAGGCCGGTTGCGGCCCGTTCAGTCGATTTCGGGGGCTCCGAGAGCTTCGCGGTCGGCTGCGATCACGTCGGCGAGCGCATCGACGAACCCTGCCACGCTGGTTTCATCGGCGCCCACGGGCAGCGTCAGTCGCAGATTGCCCTGGGTCAACGCACCCATCGCCTCGAGCACATGGCTGGGGCGGCGGGTATCGGCGACGCACGAGGATCCACTCGAGACTGCGAAACCGGCAGCATCGAGACCATCGACGAGGGCATCGGCGGAGGTGTACAGGCACGACAGCGCGAGTAGATAGGGCAGGTCCGGGCTCCCCAGAACACTCACACCGCGAATCCGGCCGACGATGTCGTGGCGCACTGCGTTGAGCAGGTCGTGGCACACGGTCGGGTCGGCGCGGGCCAGGGTTGCGTCGAGGGCCCATTCCAGGGCTCGGGCGGCCACGGCGATCACCGCCACAGCCGGGGCACCGGGCACGCGCCCGGATTCTCGTTCGTCGACCGGTCCCGGAGGCGTCCAGGCGACGGGACTCCGGATGCCCAGGACGCCCACTCCGGCTGGCCCACCCCAGGTGAGGGCGGAGGCGATGAGCAGGTCTCCCGGTGGGGCGGGAGCGACCCGGCCGATGGCGGTCGTGCCATCGACCATGAGGGGTACCCCGGCTTCCTGGCAGGCAGCGTGGACGTCGGCCAGGGGCTGTGCGGTCCCGACCTCGTGGTTGAACGCCTGCAGGCAGGCCAGGGAAACATCACCGGCCTGCACCGCCGCGATGAAGGCCTCGGTATCCACCCGGCCCGAGGGGTCCACGCCGATCACGTCGACACGGGCGCCCGATCTGTCGTGGACATCGGCGGCGCGCAGGATCGCACTGTGCTCCACGGCGCTGACCACCACGGCTCCCGGTCGCGCCGCGAGTCGCCCGGCGATTCCCCGGTGCATCGCGTCGGTGGCCGAGGGGGTGAAGGAAACCTCAGCGGCTCGCATGCCCATGGCCTGGGCGACCGATTCGCGGGATGCATCTAAGAGCATCGAGGAGATCCGGCCGTCCCGATAGCGTCGGGCCGGATCGGCCCACCCCCGATCGAAGGCGGCACCCAGCGCTGCGCGACCACCGGGATTCAAACCGGCGCCGGCCAGGGCATCGCAAAAGCCCGGCGGTGGCCACGCGGCCGGTGAACCGGGGGTGGTCATGGGGGCACGCTATCGGAGCGGGCGGGTGCGATCGGGTGAGGCGAACGCCACACTCCAGATGGCCTCCGAGGGGTGTGCGAGACGGGACGGTGCGCTAGTCTCGACATAGGCGGACCTGTGAGGCCGAAGCCCTCGTTTCAGGGGTTGTGGACCACAGGCCCGATGTCTGTGCGCAGGTGGCTGCTTCGGGACGGACGAAGCGACGACGAAGGGTGAGTGGTGGGTCACAGCCGGTCACGGATGACGCGCAGAGTGGGTCTCATCGCGGGTGTCGTGGGGGTCGCCCTGGTGGCCTCAGGTTGCACGGCCAATGAGGCGTTCTTCTTCGATCTGCCCTCGCCGGCTACCGAGGAAGCATCGATCGTGCAGAATCTGTGGACCGGCTCGTGGATCGCTGCCTGGGGCGTGGGAATCGTCACGTGGGCCCTCATGATCTGGGCTGCGGTGGCCTATCGCCGGCGCAAGAACGACGACGTGCCCGCTCAGACGAAGTACAACATCCCGCTGGAGACGCTTTACACCGTCGTCCCGCTCATCATGATCCTCGGCCTATTCTTCTTCACCGCTCGCGACCAGACCGAGTTGATCGCCGTTGACAACGATCAAGACGAGACGGTCAACGTCGTCGGCTTCCGCTGGAGTTGGGCCTTCAACTACCTCGACGAGGACGTCTACGACGTCGGGACCGCCTCGATACCCCCGACGCTGTACCTGCCGGTGGACGAGAAGATCCGCTTCGAACTGTCCTCTCCGGATGTCATCCACTCCTTCTGGGTGCCCAACTGGCTGTTCAAGATGGATGTCATCCCCGGCAAGGTCAACGTGTTCGAAGTGACCCCGAATGAGACGGGTACCTTCGTCGGGCGATGCGCCGAGCTGTGTGGTGTCGACCATGCGCGAATGCTCTTCAACGTGACGGTCGTCGATCGGGCGGAGTACGAAGCCCAGATGCAGGAACTGCGCGACAAGGGTCAGACAGGCAAACTCGAGAGTGAACGCGTTGATTATGAGGGCGAGCGAGACTCGGAAAGGATCAACCTGTGACCATCCTCAATGAGCCCCCGACAGCAGCACCGATCGCACCTGCCCCGACGCTGACGCCGAAGGAGCAGCGGCGAGAGCACCTTGGTCGCACCATCATCAAGTGGATCACGTCGACCGACCACAAGACGATCGGTTACCTCTATCTCGTCACCTCGTTCGTGTTCTTCATCATCGCCGGGGCCATGGCGCTGGTCATCCGCGCCGAGCTCGCCGTTCCCGGCCTGCAGTTCGTGTCGCTGGAGCAGTACAACCAGCTGTTCACCATGCACGGCACGATCATGCTGTTCTTG
>JAGYOB010000245.1 GCA_018399515.1 Candidatus Nanopelagicales bacterium | reverse complement strand
CATCGCCAGATCGTGTACCCCGTCTGCTGCATCGTCCTCGAACATCGCGATCTCTTCGAGGATGACCCCGCGTTCACTTTCGATATCGCCAGAATGCAATGCTCCTTCGGCTATCAAGTCGCACACCACATCGACGGCCAGCGGTAGGTCTCGATCGAGCACGCGGGCATAGAAGCACGTGTATTCCTTCGTGGTGAAGGCGTTCATATCCCCGCCGACGGATTCGATAGCCGACGAGATCTCCCAGGCAGAACGTCGCTTCGTTCCCTTGAACAACAGATGCTCGAGGAAATGAGCCGCTCCGAGTTGCTGACGGGTTTCGTCGCGAGAACCGACGCCCACCCAAGCCCCAACCGCAACGCTGCGAACCCCGGGCACGTGTTCGGTGACGATACGCAATCCGTTGGTTAACGTCGTACGGCGCACCACCGCGCCCTCACCCTCATCGAGGAGAGTGGACGTGGTGGCGCGCCGTGACATGGGAACGGGGCTCTACTCGGATGCGGCCTCGTCGACGACCGGCTGGAGGCTCAGTTTGCCGCGCTGATCGATCTCCTTGATCTCGACCTGCACCTTGTCGCCGACTTTCAGCACTTCCTCGACGTTCTCGATGCGCTTCTTGCCCGGAGCCAGCTTCTTGATCTCCGAGATATGCAGCAGGCCATCCCGCCCGGGTACCAGCGAGACGAAGGCACCGAACGTGGTCGTCTTGACGACGGTTCCCAGATACCGCTCGCCCACCTCGGGCATCGTCGGGTTGGCGATGGCGTTGATCTTGGCCCGCGCCGCCTCCGCCGCATCACCCTCTGTCGCACCGATGTGAATGGTCCCATCGTCCTCGATCGTGATCGTCGCGCCGGTGTCTTCCTGGATCTGGTTGATGATCTTGCCCTTCGGCCCGATCACCTCGCCGATCTTGTCCACCGGAATCGAGATCGAGATGATCCTCGGCGCGAACGGAGACATCTCATCGGGGGAATCGATGGCCTCACCCATGACCTCGAGGATCGTCATCCGTGCGTCACGGGCCTGGCTGAGGGCACCGGCCAGCACCGACGCCGGAATCCCATCGAGCTTGGTATCCAGCTGCAGCGCGGTCACGAATTCCTTGGTGCCGGCAACCTTGAAGTCCATATCGCCGTAAGCATCCTCAGCACCCAGGATGTCAGTCAAGGCCAGATACTCGGTCTTACCGTCGACCTCACCGCTGACCAGACCCATCGCGATGCCCGCAACCGGCGCCTTGAGCGGCACGCCGGCGTTCAACAGCGACATGGTCGATGCGCAAACGGATCCCATCGATGTCGACCCATTCGATCCCAATGCCTCCGACACCTGACGGATCGCATACGGGAACTCATCCCGCGTGGGAAGCACGGGAACGAGAGCGCGCTCAGCCAGTGCTCCGTGTCCGATCTCGCGGCGCTTCGGACTGCCCACCCGACCCGTCTCACCCGTCGAATAAGGCGGGAAGTTGTAATTGTGCATGTACCGCTTGCGCGTCTCCGGCGAGAGCGTGTCGAGCATCTGCTCCATCCGCAGCATGTTCAGCGTGGTGACGCCCATGATCTGTGTTTCACCGCGCTCGAATAGAGCCGAACCGTGCACGCGCGGCAGGACATCCACCTCAGCAGCCAACGTCCGGATATCAGTCGGCCCGCGTCCATCGATACGGACCTTGTCCCGCAGGATGCGCTGTCGCACCTGATCCTTCGTCACGCTACGTAGCGCAGCTGAAATCTCCTTCTCGCGTCCCTCGAACGTCCCCCCCAGCTGTTCGATCACCGAGTCCTTGACCTCATCCAGCATGGCCTCTCGTTCGGCCTTGCTCGCGATCGTCATGGCCTCGGCAACCCGCGCCGTCGCGGCCTGTGCGACAGCGTCGTAAACGTCATCGGCATAGTCCAGGAAAACCGGGAAATCCTGCACCGGTTTGGCGGCAGCCCCTGCCAACTCCTGCTGTGCCTCGCACAAAACGCGGATGAAGCCCTTGGCTGCCTCGAGACCCTCCGCCACGACATCTTCAGTCGGTGAAGTAGCGCCGCCCCGCACAAGATCCAACGTCGATTCGGTCGCCTCTGCCTCGACCATCATGATCGCGACATCATCTGCGACCACTCGGCCGGCAACCACCATGTCGAACACGGCTCGCTCAAGGTCGGAATGGCGCGGGAAAGCCACCCAACGGTCATCGATCAAGGCCACCCGAACGGCGCCGATCGGCCCGCTGAACGGCAAACCCGACAACTGCGTCGACGCCGAAGCTGCATTGATCGCCAACACGTCGTACAGATCATCAGGATTCAAAGCCAGCACCGTAATGACGACCTGAACCTCGTTGCGCAACCCCTTGACGAACGTGGGGCGCAACGGCCGGTCAATCAAACGGCAGGTCAAAATCGCGTCCTCGCTGGGACGTCCCTCCCGGCGGAAGAACGACCCGGGGATCCGGCCAGCGGCGTACATCCGCTCTTCCACATCAACAGTCAGCGGGAAGAAATCGAAATGCTCCTTGGGCGTCTTCGACGCCGTCGTCGTACTCAGCAGCATGGTGTCGTCGTCCAAGAAAGCCGACACTGCCCCACCCGCTTGACGAGCCAACCGGCCCGTCTCGAAACGAACTGTGCGCGAGCCGAAAGGCCCGTTATCAAGAACCGCCTTGGTGGCGGTGATGGTAGACCCGTCCACGGGTAACTCCTTCATCGTCGAAACGCATGCGTTATGCGTTCGATCGCACAGGTTGAGATCCCGGGTGCACGGCCGGTCTTCGATCGAGGCCCACGGGCAGCACCTGCCCGGAAGCCACTACCGAGGACCGACTCTTCGTCACACCCTGACCAACACCGGTGCCATCGTCATCTATTCGATTGTCCTGCCCTGCACCTACCGGCGCAGGCCCCCCTAACCGCCCTGCACCTACCGGCGCAGGCCGAGTTTGTCGATGATCGCGCGGTACCGCGTGATATCCACATCCGTGAGGTACTTCAACAACCGGCGGCGCTGGCCGACGAGTGCAAGCAGACCCCGCCGCGAGTGGTGATCGTGCTTATGCGTCTTCAAGTGCTCGGTCAATTCGGTGATCCGACGGCTCAGCATCGCGATCTGGACCTCCGGGCTACCGGTGTCCTGGGGACCCGACCCGAACTCAGCGATGATCTCGGCCTTGGTGGCATTGTCAAGCGGCACGTATGAATCCTTGTCTGATCAGGCGCGCATCCGTTGCGGATGCTTCCTCCGGGCACCTTGCGCGAAGGGAAGTCACGAATCCCAAGGCGCCTGCCTCGAGACCGTCACCCATGAGGCTACCAGGGTGGGAACCTAGCGAATCTCCTCGGAGGTGATCCGCTGCGCCTGGGCGACGTCGCGTCCCATCTGGGTCGTCAGGCCCTCGACAGAGTCGAAGACCTGCTGGCCGCGGATATGCTCGGCGAATTCCACCGCCACCTCGTGGCCGTACAGGTCCAGGTCATCACGACCGAGCACATAGGCCTCCACCGTTCGACTCGTTCCCTCGAACTGGGGGTTCGTTCCCACCGAGATCGCCGCCGGCCACCGGTCGTGCCCGTCGATCAACCAACCGGCGTAGACCCCATCTCCGGGGATCGCCAGATCCGACCCCGCGTCCACATTGGCCGTCGGGTACCCCAGTTCGCGGCCCCGACGCTCACCGGTGACCACCACCCCCTCCACTCGGTGCGGGCGACCCAACACGCGCGCCGCGCCGGCGACATCTCCTGACGCGATCGATGAACGCACGAACGTCGAGGACCAGATCACATCCGGGGCGTCGGGGAATCGCTCGGTGACCAGGGCTACTTCATCCACCTCGAATCCCCGCTCCACGCCGATGGCACGCAAAGCGGCCACATCAGCGACTGCTCCTTGGCCGAATCGGAAGTTACTTCCCGCCACGAAAGCATCGACGGCTCGCCCACCGAGCACATCGCCGATCAACCGATCAACGAACTCCGTCGGGGACAGTTGCGAGAAATCATGATCGAAGCGCAAGACCGCTACATCGTCGGCACCAGCAGCACGCAGCAGATCGCACCGGCGATCCACGCTCGTCAACATCACCGGTGCTCGATCGGGGCGCAACACCGCCGCCGGATGCGGATCGAACGTGACCGCGATCACCTCACGCGCCCCGGACTCGCCCGGATCCACAGAACGACGGACCGCTCGATCCACGAGGGCCTGATGCCCCCGGTGCACCCCATCGAAGACCCCGATGACCACCACACGCACGGGTGAACCCTTACACACGCAGGTCACCGTGGGAGCATGTGGGCGCCTACCCGACTCGTCTGAGGTGGGCGCCCGTCGAGTTCGACCCGACGAGCCCGCGCCATAACAGTGCCGTTTCTCGGCAATGGCGGCGCGAACAGGCTCGACCTGCATCGAAGGAGGAGGTGGGGCGATGGCCGAGCGCCTCGTCTTGCATATCGGCACCCAGAAGTCGGGAACGACGTATCTGCAGCGCGTTCTGGCCGCGCTGTCCCCCAAACTTCGCAAGAAGGGGGTGCTGTATCCCACGAGACTGGTCGGTAAGCGCGAGATCTACAACCACGAGGCTGCCGCGTACGGCCTGCTCGGTACCGAATCCTTCCCGTGGGTGCCACGCCATCGCGCGGAGGCGCAGCGAGACTCCTGGCAGGCTCTCACCGACAAGGTTTCGCGATGGGATGGCACCGCAGTCGTATCGGGCGAAGCCCTGTCGGTGATAGATGCGAGGGCTGCCGAACGGTTGGTCGAGTCCCTGGGAGTGGCACGTACCGACGTCATCATCACCGCTCGCGACCTGGGCAGGGTGCTGCCGAGCTCATGGCAGCAGCACATCCGCAACGGCCGATCGACTCCCTTCTCGACATACGTGCGGCAGTTGGATCAGCGTCGCGGCTCCGGCACCAGTGCCGAGCGGCGATCTCAGTGGGAGGCCGATCCCGATCAGACTTTCTGGCGCGCCTATGCGATCGGATCACTCGCCCAGCGCTGGGCTCCGTTCGCCTCATCCGTCCAGGTCATCGGGGTACCCCGGTCCGGTTCGGACACCTTTGAACTGTGGCGCCGTTTCGTCGCCGCTACTTCGTTGGCGGAGACCGCACCAGACACCACGCCCGACGTCGACCTCGTGGCTGCCAATATCGGCATCACCGAGCCAGAGACTCTCGTTCTCGCCGGTCTCAATCGAGCTTTCGAAGCCGGTGATCTTCCCGAGTCTCGACGCCGAACGATTCGAGGTCGCATCGTGCGCGAAGCCTTCGTAACACGTGACCAGCGGGGGCGACGCGTCGCCCTACCGCAGGAGTGGACCGATCGGGTACGCACCTGGGCCGAACAGGATGTGACCGAACTGGAACAGACACAGGCGGTGCTCACCGGCGATCGCACCGATCTGCTCGTCGATCCCGGTTCCACAACGACCGAGGGTGTCGATCCCGAGGCGATCGCCGAAGCCGCCGGTGCCGCTCTGGCTCTTCTCGGTGGGCTCATCCCAGCCGAACCCGCTCCCGAGCCGCAGAAGGGCCGAAAGAGGATGCGAGGCGCCGGGAACGGGCCGTAGGCGCAGGACATAGACTCCCGGGGTGCTCCTCGTCGTCTGCGGCATGCACCGCTCCGGGTCCACCCTGGTATGGCAGATCTCGCGCATGCTGCTCGAGGGTCGGCCAGGGTTGCGCAATCCCCGGGGCCTGGCCACCGATGAGTTCCCCATCGCCGCTGCCGCCCCTGACGATCTCCTGATGGCCAAGGTCCATTTCCGGTCGGCTATGGACCGTGAGGACTTCCCCGACCAGGGCGCCCGATATCTGTATACCTTCCGCGACCCTCGCGATGTAGTGGCATCGCTATACCGCAAGGGCAGGCTCAAGCAGGGACATCCCGAGCGGGGACCCCGTAACGCACGCCTGACGGTGCGTCGCGAATTGCGCGGAGACGCGTTCTGGCGCAATAAGTCCAACGTGTGGGTCCGCCGCTATGAAGATTTCAAGGACGAGGTCCCCGCACTCGTTCGCGATCTCGCTCACTATCTCGACGTCCCCGTAGATGACGACCGCGTCGCGGCGATCGTCGCGGAGGTTGACCTGCAGACGCAGTCGCAACGAGCAATCGAGGCCAAGCGACACGGAGTCGACGAGAATCTCCGCATCACCTCCAACCACATCACCGACGGCCGGGAGGGCGCCTGGCGAGACACGCTCACCGACGAGGAGCTCGTCGCAATCGAAGGTGAAGCAGCCGTCTGGCTCAAAGCGAACGGCTACAGCATCGAAACTGCAGTCGGCCGGCGCAAGACGACACCCAAGAACACCGCGGCGCAACGAGCCAGGGCGGCCGAAGAGCGTCGCCGGGAACGAGCGGCACGACTCGCCGCCGAGGCGCGGGCGGCCGGTCGCGACTTCCTCCCCTGGGCTGGAGCTGCCGGCGTCCTGCTGCTCAGCGGTGTCCTGACCGCACGACACCGGGGGCTCCTCGGGATCGGATTGGCCGGAGCAGGGGCGGCGACCGGCGCCTGGGGGGCCTATCGCCTCGGCCAGCGACGGGTGCCGCTACGCCGAGTCGCCCGCACTGTGCTCACCGACCTTCGCACCCTGCGACCACGATTGCAGGACTGATACGAACATCGGCCCATCGCGATTCCAGTCGGCGTTGTCCTTCACCCAGCGACGACCGCGCTCAGCCATTCGGATCCGCTCAGCGGTGTTTCGCGCAAGATCCGCGATGGCGACCGACGCAGCGGTCGCGTCCTGGAAGGGCACGACGACACCGCCCCCGCTAACTTCGATCATGTCCACTGCCAGGGGCAGCGGTGTGGACACCACAGGGACGCCCTGGGCCCAATACTCCATGATCTTTGTCGGGCGTGAGTGACGGTAGTTCGGCTCGTCATGCAGGAGCGACAGCCCTACCGTCGCACCCTGCACGATCGCCAGCGCTTCGGAATTCGGCAAGTAGCCATGCCAGGTCACATCGCCGTCATCGTGTGCTTCGCGCAGCAGCGCTGACATGCGCTCATCTGCGTGCCCGATCACGTGCACCTCGATGCTGCCCCGCAGCCGGCGACCGATCTCGATGATCTCGTGGCCTCCTCGGGCCTGCGAAACATGGCCGACATAAACCACTCGATGGTCACCCGTGGGTGGCACATCTTGGGGAACCGGTGTCGAGTTCGGGACCACCGGGTGTCGTCGCTGGAATCGCTGCGCGTAGGCGTCCTCGGCGAG
>JAGYOB010000244.1 GCA_018399515.1 Candidatus Nanopelagicales bacterium | reverse complement strand
CCGCCGTGTGGTTCGGTGTCGACGGATGGTTCACCGCCGGTCTGGGGGTCGTCAGCGCCTACTTCCTCGGTTCCCTGGCGATCGCCGTGCCGGTTCTGTTGGCGTTCGTCGCCTGGCGGACCCTGCGCCACCCCGATGACGCCACCGTCAATGGACGCATGCTCATCGGGGGGATAGCCCTGGTGTTCGCCGTCGCCGGAATCTGGCATCTGACCCACGGGGCGCCGACACCGAGCCAGGGATTCGATGCGCTGGCCGGGGGTGCCGGCATTATCGGTTGGCTCATTTCGGCACCCATTTCAGCAGCCCTAGGCCCGGTGGTCACCGGAATTCTGCTCGGCCTGCTGGGTGTTTTCGGGCTTCTCGTCGTGACCGGTACGCCGCTGGCGTCGATCCCCCGGTCGGTTGCACGACTCGGGGGCGTCATGCGACCCCGAGCCGAGCGTTCGGTGGACGTCGATGGAATGCCCCTCGATGGGGATGAGCCCTTCGTGAGTCCGCTGGCACGGGTGGGCGACGGTGCCGATGCGGATGAGATGTCCATGGACCTCTCGACGGACGAGGACGTCCACGACGGCACGGAAGAAGATATTGACGACACGATGCACGACGTCAGGGATCTCGAGGCCGGCGACGGGGATGACGGCGACGTTGATGACTTTGAGACGGCACGGCCCTCGCAGACACCGATGGATTCCCGTTCGGCCAACCGCGCCCACGATGATACGGCGGCACTGCCGGTCGTCGTGGCTCCCATCGACGGTCCGGTCGAGCAGTTGCCCCTGTCGGCCCACCTCGATTACTCCCTGCCACGACCGGATCTGTTGAAGGCCGGTCCTGCGGCGAAGGCGCGAACGAAAGCCAATGACGCTGTCGTGGCGTCGCTGACCAAGGTCCTCGCCGAGTTCGCGATCGATGCGTCCGTGACCGGATTCACGCGCGGCCCCACGGTGACGCGCTATGAGATCGAACTCGGTCCCAGTGTCAAAGTGGAGCGCATCACCGCCCTCGGCAAGAACATCGCGTATGCGGTTGCCAGCCCTGAGGTGCGTATCCTCAGCCCGATCCCGGGAAAGAGCGCGATCGGCGTGGAGATCCCCAACACCGACCGCGAGGTCGTCAGTCTCGGTGACGTCCTTCGCTCACCCATCGCGACGAATGAGCATCACCCGCTTACGGTCGGCCTCGGTAAGGATGTCGAAGGCGAATTCGTCGTCGCGAACCTCGCGAAGATGCCCCACGTGCTCGTTGCGGGTGCCACCGGGGCAGGCAAGTCCAGTTGCATCAACGCACTGATCACCTCGGTGCTGATGCGTTCCACCCCTGAGGAAGTGCGGATGATCCTCGTCGACCCCAAGAGGGTCGAACTGACCGCGTATGACGGCATTCCGCACCTGATCACCCCGATCATCACGCACCCGAAGAAAGCAGCCGATGCGCTGCAGTGGGTTGTCAAGGAGATGGACGCCCGATACGACGACCTGGCCCACTTCGGGTTCCGGCACATCGATGACTTCAATAAGGCGGTCAGCACAGGTCGGCTCAAGCCTGAGCCGGGCAGCGAACGCGTCCTGCGGCCCTATCCCTACCTGCTGGTGATCGTCGACGAGCTGGCCGACTTGATGATGGTGGCCCCTCGAGATGTCGAGGATTCGGTGGTCCGCATCACTCAGTTGGCGCGTGCGGCCGGCATCCACCTTGTCCTTGCCACCCAGCGGCCCAGTGTCGACGTGGTCACCGGTCTCATCAAGGCCAACGTGCCCAGCAGGCTGGCGTTCTCCACGTCGTCGCTATCGGACAGCCGTGTGATCTTGGACCAGCCAGGGGCCGAGAAGTTGATCGGGCAGGGGGATGGACTGTTCCTCCCCATGGGGGCTGGCAAGCCGGTGCGCATCCAGGGGGCTTTCGTCTCGGAGGCCGAGATTCGCGCGGTGGTTCGCCACGCTAAGGAGCAGGCCGATCCCGAATACCGTTCCGATGTCACCGCACCCGTGAGCGGGTCGAAGGTCATCGATGAAGAGGTCGGTGATGACCTCGACCTGATGTGCCAGGCGGCGGAACTGATCGTGTCAACGCAGTTCGGCTCCACCTCGATGCTGCAGCGCAAACTTCGTGTGGGCTTCGCTAAGGCGGGTCGTTTGATGGATTTGTTGGAGTCGCGCGGTGTGGTCGGACCAAGCGAAGGTTCGAAGGCTCGCGAGGTGCTGGCCAAGCCCGAGGAGCTTGCCGAATTGATGGCTCGACTCCGAGGTCAACCGAACGCATAGGCTGGGCCCATGCCGCGGGTTCATCTGACCACACTGGGCTGTGCCCGCAATGACGTCGACTCCGACGAGTTGTCTGCCCGCTTGGATGCGCAAGGTTGGGAAGTCAGTGCATCTGATGAGGCAGCCGACGTCATTGTCGTGAACACCTGCGGCTTCATCGCCAGCGCCAAGAAGGATTCGATCGATACGGTGCTCGCTGCGGCAGATTCGGGTGTGCCCGTCGTCGTCGCCGGTTGCCTGGCTGAACGCTACGGTCGCGAACTCGCCGATGAATTACCCGAGGCAGCGGCGGTGATCGGATTCGATGACTACACCGGGCTTCCCGATATTCTTGAGCGGGTCCTGTCAGGTGACCGGCCACAGCCTCATGAGCCGCGTGATCGACGAACGCTTATCCCGATCTCCCCGGTCGAGCGGACCTTGGGCGATAGTCCGGGAACCGCAGGGTTGCGCCGATCGGTGAGTGCCCCTGTCGTCCCGGTGAAGCTGGCGTCGGGGTGCGACCGACGGTGCTCGTTCTGCGCCATCCCCAGTTTTCGCGGCTCGTTCGTATCGCGCCGGCCGACCGACGTGATCGCTGAGGTCGCTCAGGTGGTGGCTGATGGCGGCCGGGAGGTGTTTCTGGTCAGCGAGAACTCCACGAGTTACGGCAAGGACCTTGGGGATATCCGCTTGCTGGAATCCCTGCTACCGGCGATCGGTTCGGTCGAAGGTCTCACCCGAGTGCGAGTCAGCTATCTGCAGCCGGCTGAAGTTCGACCCGGCCTCATCGAGGTGATCGCCGCAACACCCGGAGTGGCGCCCTATTTCGATCTGTCGTTCCAACACGCCAGCGCCTCGGTCCTGCGACGCATGCGTCGGTTCGGTGATGCCGAGTCCTTCCTCGAACTTATCCAGCGAGCCCGTGCGATCAATCCGGCAGCAGGATTCCGTAGCAATGTGATCGTTGGCTTCCCCGGCGAAACCGACGACGACGTGCAGGTGCTGACTGACTTCCTGACGCAGGCACGGCTGGACGTGGTGGGAGTTTTCGGATATTCCGACGAGGACGGAACCGAAGCCGTCGGGCTGGATGGGCATCTGCCGGAGCACATCATCGACGAACGAGTGGCTGACATCAGTGCACTGGTCGATGACCTTATGGAGGAACGTGCCCGCGAACGCATTGGCGAGAACGTCGTCGTCATCGTCGAATCGGTTGAAGACGGGGTGGTCGAAGGCAGGGCCGCCCATCAGGGCCCCGAAGATGCCGCGGTCGTGCTCCCCGGGGCCAGCGCGAAGGTCGGCGACGTGATCGGAGTGCACGTCATCGATATCGATGGACCCGACCTCATCGGGCAGACCTGATGAGCGGCACCCGAGGCGTGCCCGACCATGTGGGCGACCCGGTAGGCCAACGAGCTGTGCTCACCGGACCCAATGCGGTAACGGCCCTACGGCTGCTTCTGGTGCCGGTTCTGGCGTGGTTGCTGTTCGCGACGGAGAGCCTGGACGCTCGATCGCGATGGTGGGCGACCGGCGTCTTCGTCCTCGCGGCCGTGACTGACTTCATCGATGGTGCCTGGGCGCGTCACCAGGGCAGCGTGACGACGCTGGGCAAGGTGGCGGATCCGATCGCCGATAAGGCGATCACAGCCGTCGCGTTGATCGGATTGTCGTGGTGGGGGCTGTTGCCCTGGTGGGTGACGGTGGTCATCTTGACGCGTGAGATCGTGGTGACACTGGCGCGTTTCATCGTCATCCGACACGGGGTTATTCCCGCTTCGCGCGGCGGCAAAGCCAAGACGATCGCGCAGATCATCGCTATCGCGATGTTCCTGGCGCCGCTGGGGACTGCGTGGTCGACGGCGAAGTGGGTGCTGATGATCATCGCCATCGCGCTGACGATCGTGACCGGCGTGGACTACCTCGCACGAGCCGCTCGCCTGAGAAGATCGGGCACGGGAGCAGATGTGCACGTCATCGACGACGTCCCCGCTGATGACACCGGGGAGCAGCGCAGGTGACCCAGCATCACGATCATTCCCCGGATCCGGTGATCGCGGCGATGATCGATGTTGGCGAGGGAGCGGGAACCCGCGGTGTTGCCGAGCAGGTGGTCAGCGGGCTCATCGAGTCGGGCTGGAGCGTGGCGACGGCCGAATCGGTCACCGGGGGTGGTGTGTGTGCGGCACTCACTGATATCCCCGGGTCTTCGAGCTGCGTTCGCGGTGGCGTCGTGTCCTACTCCACTCAGATCAAACGATCGGTCCTCAATGTGGATGGTGATCTGCTCCGCCGCCGTGGGGCCGTTGACGCGGAGGTTGCCGAACAGATGGCCCGGGGGGTCGCCGTGGTCTTGGGCGCTGACTGCGCGATCGCCACCACGGGTTCGGCTGGTCCAGACCCTGCGCCGGGTGGCACCGAGACGGGGTCTGTGCCGCCGGGAACGATCTTCATCGCGGTGCACACCCCGGCCACGACATGGGTGGAACACCTGTCCCTCAGGGGAGATCGGGCGCGGATCCGTTCGGACACCGTGGCGGCGGCCCTGCAGGCGCTGCGTCGATCCCTGCACTCCTGATCCGATGTGGTTCGTGTGCCCGCTTGGGCTTGTGCACGAGTGAGGCACGGTGGGGCGACACCCTGGCAGCAACGAGTGCGGGTAGACGGCAAGACTGGCTCTCGCGGGGTACGGTATGTCTGTGATGTTGTTTCGCTCCGCTCTGGGAACCCACTTGCGTGCGCGCCGCCAGGAACTCGGTCGCACGCTTCGAGAGGTGTCCGCCGACGCACAGGTATCCCTGGGTTACCTATCGGAGATCGAGCGTGGGCAGAAGGAAGCATCCTCGGAGTTGCTCGGCGCCATCTGCGCCGCATTGGAAACCCCACTGTCCCAGGTTCTGTTCGCTGTGGCCGATGACGTCTCGGTGAGCGAGCGGGCCCACGTCGAAGTCGTCCGAGCCGCTTGACCCATCAGGCTCGGCATCAAGGCCGATAACGGCTTCGGCCCGTTGGTCGAAGTCGCCTCCGCTCCTCGGTGGAAAGACCGACCGGAGCCGGACCCGATTGGCACCGCGGACACCAGTAGGCCAGACGCTTTTGCGGCGCGATTGCCTGCCAGGCGATCGCGATGGTGGCACCGCATCGTCGGCAGCCGCGCCCGGCCCGTTCGTAGACCCAGTGCCACGCGCCTCGGGCGGTGTCCCCGGTCGTCGTTTGAATGTAGTGATGGCGGTTGGCGCGCATCAAGCGTGAAGCGGTCCGCAACACCCCAGCCAGGTCGTGAACCTGATCGACGGGGACCCACGGCGTGATGCTGTGGAGAAACAACGTTTCGGTGACGTAGATCAAGCCGAGGCCGGCGACGACGCGCTGATCGAGCAGCACCTCGCCGATCGGTCGCCACGGCTCACCGGTGAGGCATCGTTGGGCAGCTGCCGCGAAGTCCAGGTCGTCGCGGATGAGGTCAGGGCCCAGCTGGGAGATCAGACGGTCCCGATCAGCGCCGGTGAACATGTCGATCACCGGGAGTCGATATCCCACAGCGGTCACGGTGTCGGTGAACATGATCGCCCTGATCTGCCACCCCGGTCCACCATGCCACCGTTGTCCCGACGAATACAGGTGCCAGCTGCCGTCCATTCGAAAGTGAGTGTGCACAATCGCATCGTGATCGAAGTGGAAGAACAGGTGCTTTCCATAGGACTCAACCTCGACCACCGTGCGTCCAACCAGATCCACGGTTGCCAGCTCGGGTACGCGCAAATCACTGCGAACGAGTGCCTGGCCGGCGAGCGCCTGGTCCAACGTGCGCCCGGCCAGCCAGACGGTGTCACCCTCGGGCATGGGCTGGAGCAGGGGACTGTGGCCGAGGGGGTGTGCGCAGGGTTATCGCCTTAGGGGTGATCGAGAATCCACGGTCTTGGAGCAAAGCGATGATTCCTTGGTCGTGGGGGAGCTCGCGAACCGATCGGCCGTCGATGCGCTGCACAGCGATGCGGGTGTCGAATCTTGGTGCTGCATCGACCAGGCTGTCGATCGCAAGGGATATCTGCTCGGCTGTGGCGGGCCAGGTGAGCAGGGAAGCGAGGCCACGATCCAGCCACATCACCGGCGCACAATCGACGAGCACGACCACGGCACCGGCACCCCGGGTAGGTCGTCCCTCATCCGATCGAACAGGCCACGGGATACTTGCGCCATAGGGGTTCGCGGGATCGGCGTCGGCGAAACTGCTGGTCCGCAGTGGCCCTGGCGGGGTGTCGCCAACGGTCGGGTGATCAAGCATCATCGCGTTGGTGGGCTTCGCTGATGTGCTTGACTGGACATCGATGCCCACGATGAGACTCACGGACTTCTGGGAGCGGATGGTCGCGGTTTTCGGACCTGACTACGCCGCATCGTGGGCGAATGACTACGTCCTGGGCCCGCTGGGGTCTCGAACGGTCGTGCAGGCCATCGAGGCGGGTGTCGACACCGGTGTCATCTGGCGCGCGGTGTGCGACGTGGCCGACGTCCCCGGCTGGTTGCGATAGCGTCGCGGCCGTGACCGCCTCGCTGGAGTTGAGCCCGGCCAGCCTCGAGCGTTTCCAGCGCCGCTCGGTGTCGGTTCTGTCGGCCGGGCAGGTTCTGGGCAGTCTCGCTGTTGCGGGGTCGGTGGCCGCCGGTGCCTTGATCGCCGCCGGTGTGTCGGGCAGTGACGGTGCGGCTGGTCTGGCGCAGACCTTCGGGGTTCTCGGCGCGGCGATCATGGCCTTGCCCCTGGCGCGACTGGCGTTGAGCAAGGGTCGGCGGGTGTCCCTGGCAGCCGGCTACGGACTGGGGGCGGTCGGCTCGCTGATCGTGATCGCCGGCGCCCTGTGGTGGTCGATTGTGCTGGTCTATGCGGGAACCCTGCTCGTCGGTGTTGCGACGGCAGCAGGACTGCAGGCCCGGTATGCCGCGACCGACCTGGCGACCGAAGAAACTCGGGGCCGATCCCTGTCGATCGTGGTGTGGGCCGGAACGATCGGCGCGGTCGCCGGACCGAATCTGCTGGAGGTCTCCGGCAATCTCAGCGTGGCGATCGGTCTTCCCCAGCTTGCTGGACCGTATGTCGTCGGTTTCATCGCTCTTGCTGGTGCGGCACTGGTGCTCGGGGTGTTCATGCGCCCGGATCCCTATCTGCTCGCTCGGGCGGCGCGCGCAGCGAAGGACCCGGTGGCTGCGTCGGAGATCGCCCATCCTCGCCTGCGCGACGGAATCGCACACATCCGCGGCAACCCATGGGCGATCCTCGGAATCGCGACCATTGCGATCGGGCATGTCGTCATGGTCGCCGTCATGGTGATGACGCCGATCCACATGGCCCACGTGGATGTGACCTTGCAGTTGATCGGACTGGTCATCAGCGTTCACGTCGCTGGGATGTACGCGCTGTCGCCCCTCGTGGGCTGGGCGGTCGACCGGATCGGGCGCATCCCGGTGATCTGGGCTGGCATCGCGATCCTCATCGTGTCCTGCGTCCTCGCGGCCGTCTCAGCCGGCGATGACATTCTCACCCTGGGGATCGGTCTGTTCCTGCTCGGGCTCGGCTGGTCGTGCACCCTGATCGCCGGTTCGACGCTCCTCGTCGATGGCATCGCCGCGCAGGAGCGCCCCAGCGTCCAGGGTTTGTCCGATCTGGTGATGAATGCGGCCGGCGCGCTCGGGGGAGCACTCGCCGGGCTCATCGTCTGGCTGAGTTCCTACGCGGTACTGAGCCTGGTGTCGATCGTGCCCGTCATCGCCCTGGCCCTGCTGATTCCGGCGTGTCGCCACCGATCGAACACCCGTTCGCTCTAGCCTGGGGATCGTGGACGAGGGGCTCCCCAGGGCAGGTCGTTCTGGCGGAGTGATGTCAGACCGTTCGCCTAGCGTCACGGCCCATCGAGGAATCCGCCTCGCCCGTCCCCGCACCTGACCGCATCAGGACCGCACAGTGAAGGAGCCCCACCATGGCCTCGTCGAAGAACTCCACCCCGTCGACAAGCGGTACTGACCGCGAAAAAGCTCTCGATGCCGCTCTCGCCCACATCGAGCGACAGTTCGGCAAAGGCTCGGTCATGCGACTGGGCGAGGAGGGCCGGCCCCCGGTCGATGTCATCCCGACCGGATCCATCGCCTTGGACGTGGCCCTCGGTATCGGGGGCTTGCCCCGCGGGCGCATCGTGGAGGTCTACGGCCCCGAGGCCTCCGGTAAGACGACCGTCGCGCTGCACGCCATCGCCAACGTCCAGGCGGCAGGTGGCATCGCGGCGATGATCGATGCCGAACATGCCCTCGACCCCACCTACGCCTCGCGCCTGGGCGTCGATCTGGACAGCCTGTATGTGTCCCAGCCCGACACCGGGGAGCAGGCTCTGGAGATCGCCGACACCCTGGTGCGCTCCGGGGCGATCGACCTCATCGTCATCGACTCCGTTGCCGCGCTGGTCCCGCGTGCAGAGATCGAAGGCGAGATGGGCGATAGCCACGTCGGTCTGCAGGCGCGCTTGATGAGCCAGGCGCTGCGCAAGATGGCCGGCGCTCTCAGCCAGACGGGCACGACGGCGATCTTCATTAATCAGCTGCGCGAGAAAATCGGTGTCATGTTCGGCTCACCGGAGACCACGACCGGTGGCAAGGCGTTGAAGTTCTACGCCTCGGTGCGCCTGGACGTGCGCCGGATCGAGACCCTCAAAGGCGGCACCGAGGCGGTGGGGAACCGCACCCGGATCAAGGTGGTGAAGAACAAGATGGCACCACCGTTCAAGCAGGCCGAATTCGACATACTCTACGGCGAGGGCATCTCCCGTGAAGGCAGCCTGATCGACCTGGGAGTCGACGCCGGGATCGTGAAGAAGTCCGGTGCCTGGTACACCTACGAAGGCGATCAGCTCGGCCAGGGTAAAGAGAATGCGCGCGCGTTCCTTCGCGATAACCCCGACCTCGCCGGCGAGATCGAGAAGCGCATCCGTGAGCACATGGGCATCGATCCCAGTGTCGAGGCGGAGGCCGGCGGTGGCGCCGGCATCGACATCGATGCACCGATCGACGTCGTTCCGCTGGACTAAGGTTTCATGGATCACGCTCAACCGACGCCGGGCTCGCTGGCTGATCTCGGCCCTGACGCGGACCCCGAGCAGGTCGCTCGCACCATCGTGTTGCGCCGGCTTGAGTCCGCGCCGCGCACTCGCGCCGAGTTGGCCCAGACACTGGCTGCTCGGGGGGTACCGGTCGAGGTGGGCGACCGGGTTCTGGACCGGTTCACCGAAGTCGGCCTGATCGATGATGCCGCCTTCGCCAGCCTGTGGGTGGAATCGCGACATCGTGGCAAGGCCCTCGCGCGTTCGGTTCTGCGTCAGGAACTGCGGCGGCGGGGGGTCGATCCCGAGATCATCGATGATGCGGTTGAGGCCATCGATGACGATGATGAGTGGGTCCGTGCTCGAGAGTTCGCCCGCCGCAAGGCACGCATCAAGGCTGGGGAAGACCCCCGCAAAGCCGTTCAGCGTCTCGCCGGACAGTTAGCCCGCAAGGGTTATCCGGCCCGTCTGTGCTTCGCTGTCGCTCGCGAGGCCCTATCCGGTGCGCTGGAGCAGCGGCACGATGATGCGATCGATGAGTTGGGCGCAGGTGTCGTCATCGGGGACTTCACCGTAGATGAGTAGTCGGTGCATCACGATGGCATCGGGAATCTCGAAGATGAACGGATCGATGGGCTGAGCGGGAATCTCACCGCGGGCCATAGCGCGCTGCAACACACCCACCAATTCCGCTTCCATGGGCTCGGCCATCCGGGTGCGAAATTCGCGCACCAGGGCCGGATCGTGTGCCGATTCGCTGATCAACTCCCGCACCACCGTGCTCATCGACCCGCGCAGGATCTCGGCGAAGGCGGTCATAGATCCCAGCAGATCCCCGCGCAGTGTCCCGGTGTCGGGATAGGACTCCGGGACCGCTTGGGCCATCGTGGTCAAGAAGACATCGAGGCCGAGTTCGCGCACATTGGCCCAGCGACGGTACAGCGCCGCCTTACCGGTGCCGGCGCGTCGCGCGATGGCGTCCATGGACGCTCCGCGCAAGCCACGATCGGCGATCTCAGCCAGGGTTGCCTCGTGGACCGCGGAGATGAGTTCCTCGCCGGTGCGCCGCTGCCGACACGGCACCGCGGACGTGGTCATGACCAAAGATTACGGCACTATGAACGTTTATGTTCCCTGGACTAGTAATTTGTGAACGCTTTCGTTCCTTGTTAGAGTTCCAGGACGTTGTCTGAGAGGAGCACCATGCCCGGCTTGTCCGCGTGGGCGGTTCGTCGTCCCGTCGCCGCCCTCATCGCGTGGTTCGCGACGCTACTCGTCCTCGTCGGCTTAGGCGTGGGCCTCGGGGGCAGTTACAACGACGCTTTCGAATTGCCCGACACCGAATCCAAGGTCGCGACCGACCTGTTGACCGCCAGTGGCACCGACACCAGCAGTGTCGATGGTGGTGCAACGGTCGTGTGGTCCCCGGCCAGTGGACCGGCAGTGAGCGAGGAGACCGCCGCGGAGGTTCTGCCGGTGCTGCAGGAGATCGCAGCGTTGGATTCGGTCACCTGCGTGAGCAACCCGTTCGATCCCAGCGGGGCCGGGCTCGGCCGCGATTGTGGAGCCGGTGGGCTCGACCTCGGCGCCGCCGCAGAAGCACTGACGCCCGAGGAACTGCAGACCCTGTCGGCGACCTTCTCGCCGGTCAGCCCGGACGGCACGGTCGCCTATGCGAACATCACGTTGGTCACCGATGCCGAGGGTGCCCCCGTCGTCTCGGCTGCCGACGCCGAGAGCATCTTCGCTGACGTCGACGGGGCACGTAGTGCTTCGTTGGAGATCGGCGTGCAAGGTCAGGTGCTGGAGTTTGCCGGGCAGGAGCCGCCTTCGAGTGAACTCATCGGCATCATCGTCGCCATCGTCATCTTGCTGATCGCCTTCGGGTCGATTGTTGCCGCTGGCCTGCCGATCGTCACCGCGATGGTGGGCTTGGTAGGCGGCCTGACGTTCATTACCTTTGCGGCCAACTTCTTGGACGTGGCGACGTTCGCCCCCACCCTGGCGGCCATGATCGGCCTCGGTGTCGGAATCGACTACGCGCTGTTCGTCATCAACCGTTATCGCCAAGCCCTCCTGGTCGGTCATGAACCGAAGAAGGCCGCCTTCGAGGCGATGGAGACAGCCGGGCGCGCGGTCGTGTTCGCCGGCTCCGCCGTCATCATCGGTCTGCTCGGGCTGCTGGTGCTCGGTATCGGGTTCTTCACCGGACTTGCCATCGGGGCGTCGGTGACCGTGATCATGGTGATGCTCTCCGCTGTGTGGTTCCTGCCCGCGGTCTTGAGTCTGCTGGGCACGAAGACGCTTGCGCTTCGGTTGCCGTGGGGCAAGAAGGCCGGATCAGGCAAGGCCGAAGGCCGTGGCTGGGCCCGCTACGGGCGCGGTCTGCAGAAGATGCCCTGGCTGACCAGTGTTCTCGCGTTGGGCTTCGTGGTCATCCTGGCGATCCCGGCGTTCAGTTTGCGTCAGGGTTTCGCCGACGATTCGGGTAAACCGGAAGGTTCGAACGCGCGCATCGCCTACGACCTGCGCGCCGAAGGTTTCGGACCGGGATCGAACGGCCCATTCCTCGTCGTCGCCGATCTGGAGGGGGTCACCGACCCGCAGGCCTACGCCACGATCGTGGCAGGGCTTGCCGCTGCACCGGGTGTAGCGGGAACGTCACCGTCGGTGGAAGCTCTTCCGGTTCTGAGTAAGCTCGCCGAACTGCAAGCCGAAGCCGGTGACGCCCCCGAACAACAGCTCATCCAAGCGATCGCTGTCTATCCCGAGAGCGCGCCACAGGATGCCGAGACGACCGACTTGCTCAATGAGTTGCGTGATGAGGTCAACCCGGCGCTCGAAGCAGCAACGGGTGCGGCCTTGTACGTCGGCGGCACGCAGGCGATCACCCAGGATTTCACCAAGGTGCTCACCGACGCGTTACCGATCTTCTTGATCGTCGTGGTCGGTTTGGGCTTCATCGCCCTGGTGATCTTGTTCCATTC
>JAGYOB010000243.1 GCA_018399515.1 Candidatus Nanopelagicales bacterium | reverse complement strand
CGCAGCTGCATGCTCGCTTGGCGAAGGCACTCGACCTGACTGCCAGCAGTGATAACGAGATCACCGTGGACGGCCAGACATTCACGATCAGCATCCTCTCGCGCTGAACCTCCGTCGCCTGAGCGGTGGGGCATGGGCGGTCAGTGGGCTGGTCGGCTGTGCGACGCGAATCGTCGTTTAGGGGGCCGATAACCGACGTTTTGGGTCGCGCAGCCTTGGTGGGCCAGCGGTGCGGTCCTCAGTGCGACGCGAATCGTCGCTTAGGGGGCCGATAACCGACGTTTTGGGTCGCACTGCGGATCTGAGCGGTGACGGTGGGGGTTGCGGCGGGTGGACTGGTGCCGGCAGCACGGGGGAGGTGTGGACGCCTGCGCGACGCGAATCGTCGTTTAGGGGGCGGATAACCGACGATTTGGGTCGCACTGGCGTGGGAGGTCGATGAGGCGAGGGGGTTCGCGATGGGTGCTGAGGGGGAAGATGGGGGAGTAGGGGGTTGATTGTGGAGGAAAGTGGGGTAAAGTGGCGCCACCGGGGTGACGACCCCGGTCCCGGCGCACGCCGGGGGCGACCGGCGAGGCGAGGTGAGGGATGGCCGCCATGTTCTTGGGCACCCACGCCCCGCGCTTGGACGACAAAGGGCGACTGGTCCTGCCGGCGAAGTTCCGCGAAGGCCTTGCCGCGGGAGTCGTGCTCACCAAGGGCCAGGACCGCTCGGTCGTGGTCTGGCCCGCCGCCGAATTCGCCGCCTACGCCGAACGACTGAACGAAGCCTCACGCTCCGATGCCCGGGTTCGGGCCTATCTGCGGGTGCTGTTCTCCGGCGCCTCCGATGAAGTTCCCGACCGGCAGGGACGCATCACGGTGCCCACCGTGCTGCGCGAATACGCAGCGCTCGACCGCGACGTCGTCGTCGTCGGCAACGGCAGTACGTGTGAGATCTGGGCCGCCGACACCTGGAGTGAATACCTCGCCGGGCAGGAAGACGCCTTCAGCGGACTCAACGAGGAGGTGGTGCCGGGCGTCTTGTAAGGCGCGCGTCGCGATGAGGCCTCCCCCCGCGTGGCAGGTGACTCCTGGCATCACTTCCCCGATGCCAGGCCACATCACCGGATCCACACGCGGGAGGGGACCTGATCGAGACGACCGCATCCCGGCAGCACACAGGCAGCACTCCAGCAGCACGCAAGCAGCACACCGAACGAGAAGGAAAGGAACCCGGTGCCCACCACGATCGAAGCCCCCGTTCACCCCGATGCGGATGAGCGGAGGTCCGCTCACATACCTGCGCGGG
Organism: Candidatus Nanopelagicales bacterium; assembly: GCA_018399515.1. Classification (GTDB taxonomy): domain Bacteria; phylum Actinomycetota; class Actinomycetes; order S36-B12; family S36-B12; genus M55B157. The sequence goes on along the minus strand of JAGYOB010000243.1, from coordinate 6,498 downwards.
CGCGCCAGACTCTCGCGGTCGTAGGCGCGGTCGCGGCGACCGCTGCGGTCCTTGCCGCGGCGTCATCCATCGCGGGGCACTGGGGCTGATCACCATGACCGACGATTCGTTATCGCAGGAGGGAATCGGTCACGTGCCGGTCCTGCGGGATCGGATCGTCGCCCTTCTCGCCCCCGCGCTGCAGACTCCCGGCTCGGTGCTGGTCGATGCGACCCTCGGGCTCGGGGGCCACAGTGCGGCCATCTTGGCGCAGATCGCCACCTGCCGGCTTGTGGGCCTCGATCGTGATCGCCACGCCCTGGCCATCGCCGAGCAGCGCCTGGCACCCTGGGCCGAGCGGATCACCCTCGTGCACGCGATCTACGACGAACTTCCCCGTGTCCTCGACGACCTCGATCTTGGCCCGGTGCAGGGGATCTTGTTCGACCTCGGGGTGTCGTCGATGCAACTCGATCGCGCCGATCGCGGTTTCGCGTACGCCCAGGATGCGCCCCTGGACATGCGTATGGACCCCGATTCCGATCTGCCCACCGCCGGGCAGATCTTGAACACCTATCCGGTGGGTGACCTCGCGCGCATCCTGCGCGAATACGGCGAGGAGCGATACGCGCGCCGCATCGCCGAACGCATCGTCGCCGCACGCGAACAACAGCCATGGACCACCAGTGCCCGGTTGGTGGAACTCGTGCGTGATGCGATCCCGGCACCGGCGCGACGCACGGGTGGCAACCCGGCCAAGCGGACGTTCCAGGCCCTGCGCATCGAGGTCAACGACGAACTCCATGCGCTCGAACGAGCTATTCCTGCCAGCCTCGATCACCTGGCCCCCGGTGGGCGGTTAGTCGTGATGAGTTATCAGTCGCTGGAGGATCGGATCGTCAAGCGGGCCCTCAAGCCGGGGCTGCATCCTGATGTCCCGCACGGACTTCCCGTCGTTCCCGATCACCTCAAGCCGTGGTTGAGCGACCTCACTCGCGGCTCTATGAAGGCCGATGACGCCGAGATCGACGCTAATCCGCGGTCGGCCAGCGTGCGGGTGCGCGCCGTGGAACGGATCGCCGCATGAGCGCCTCGGCCGACACCGTCATCGTCGCGCGGACTCCGACCCGTGAATCGAGACCCAGCACGACGCCCCGCCCATCAAAAGCGCGCCCATCGAAAGCGCGCCCATCGAAAGCGCGCCCGTCACAAGCGCGCCCATCACAAGCGCGCCGGTCCACACCGACGACGCCGGACACGTCACGGGCACGTCGGCAGTCACGCAAACCCCTCGCGCCTGAATCTGCGCCTGCACTCCAGCGTCCCAAAAGGGCGCGCACCGGAGTCTTCGCAGCGTTCGTGCTGATGATCTTGACCCTCGGCCTGCTAGCCATGCTGTGGATCAACACCACGCTCGCTCAGGGTGCCTTCACCCTCACCGACCTGCAGCAGCAGCGCGCGCAGTTGCTCGAAACCGAACAGCAGCTTGCCGAACAGCTCGCTCGTGCCGAGTCGCCCGCCCAGGTGGAGGCCGCCGCACGCGAACTGGGAATGGTGCCCCAGGAGGTTCCGGTGTTCGTGCGGCTCGCCGATGGCCAGATCATCGGCGAGCCGATCCCGCAGCCCGAACCCGCGCCGGTCGAGGATGCCGTCGAAACGCCGATCGTCGAAGGTGACGTGCCGCCTCTTGATGTGACCGATGCTGGAGATGTCTCCACTGACGGGAGTACCTCCACTGACGGGAATACCTCCGGGGTGGACGAGCCGGTCGTCGACGAGACGATCGCGGATGAGACCACGGCGGTCACGCCGTGAGCGCCCCGGCACCGGCGCGACGCCGGAGGACCCCGCGCCCGCCAGTACCTCCCAGGCCACCGGCCGATTCGCCGTCGTTCCGGCTCGGCAATTCACGTCGACGTGCAGGCGTGCTGATCGTGGTGTCCCTGTTCATCTTGACGATCTTCGCGGGGCGGCTACTGGAACTGCAAGCCTTCCGCGGCGATGTTCTTGCGGCCGCGGCGGTCGACCAGCGCACCCGCACCGTGACCGTGCTCGCCGATCGTGGATCGATCACCGACCGCAACGGTGCACCGCTTGCCAGCACCGTCGAAGCGCGCCACCTCACAGCCGATCAGACCCTCATCGCAGACCCCTATCGGACCGCCATGGATCTCGCGCCCCATCTGGGAATGCAGGTATCCGATATCGCCGAGCGCCTCACGGGGGATCGCCGATTCGTTTACGTGGCAAAGGATCTCACCCCCGAGACATGGCGCACTATCAACGAATTGGGACTGTCGGGAATCTTTGCAGAACGCACGACCAAGCGGGTGTATCCGGCGGGTGAGGTGGGTGCCAACGTTGTCGGCTTCGTCGGCGCTGAAGGTGAAGGGCTCGCCGGCATCGAATACGCGCTCAACGACACTCTTGCCGGTGTCGACGGCTGGAAGACCTACGAGCGCGGATTCGCCGGTCCGGCCATCCCGACCGCCGAAACTTCAGGTGAAGCGCCGATTCCAGGAGCGGCGGTCACCTTGACCCTCGATCGTGACATCCAGTACGTCGCGCAGCGGGCGATCGCCGATGCCGTGGCCGACTCCGGTGCCGAAAGCGGGTCGATCGTGGTGATGGATCCGCGCAACGGCGAGATCCTCGCCCTGGCCAGCACGCCGACCTTCGACGCCAATGATCCCGGCTCTTTCGAATCCGCCGATCTGGGCAACCGGGCGTTGACCGATGCCTTCGAGCCCGGTTCGACGACGAAGGTCATCACCGTCGCCGCGGTGCTCGAAGAAGGTGGGATGAGCCCGGACACGATCATCGAGATCCCCCCGACCCTCACTCGTGCGGGGAAGGTGTTCAACGATGCTCGACCGCACGGCGGTTACACCTGGGACCTCACCACGACGCTGGCCCGATCCAGCAATATCGGGATGATCCTCGCCGCCGAATCCGTCGGCGGCGACGCGATGTATGACTACCTGCGCCGGTTCGGGATCGGCCAGCCCAGCGGGCTGGGTTTCCCCGGTGAGACCAGTGGTTTCCTGCCGGCCCCGGCCGACTGGTCGGGCACGAGTTTCCCGACGCTCACCTTCGGGCAAGGATTTTCGGTCAACGCTGTGCAGGCTGCCAGCGTGTTCGCCACGATCGCCAACGACGGCGTGCGCATCGATCCATCCCTGGTCAAGGGTGACGCGCAACCGTTCGGGGTCCAGGTGGTGTCCGCCGAGACGGCCCGTGAGATCCGACAGATGCTGGCCACCGTCGTCGAACCCAGCGGCACCGCGCCGATGGCCGGAATACCCGGTTATGCCGTCGGAGGCAAAACCGGCACCGCGCAGGCCATCGATCCCGAGTGCCGGTGCTACGACGGGGACACGATCGGATCGTTCATCGGGATGGCGCCCATCGATGATCCCGAACTCGTCGTCTCGGTCACCATCGTGCGTCCGACGGTGCAGCAATTCGGCGGCGAACTCGCCGGACCGGTGTTCCAAGACGTGATGACATACGCCCTGCAGGCTCGCCAGGTCGCGCCGGTCCCCGGTTCGACCGCCGATAACGGATAGCCTCCTGACGTGTCGACGCCAACCCGGTCGCCGCGACCGACGCCGGTGAGCCGACCCCTGGCCGCACTGACGCCCGACGCCGCCGCAGTGACCATCCGTGGGAACGCCCAGACGCCCATCAGCGGCATCACCCTCGACTCCCGTGAGGTGCGACCGGGCGACCTGTTCGCCGCGCTCCCCGGCGAGCACACCCACGGCCGGCAGTTCATCGCCCAGGCACGAGCCCTCGGTGCCGTCGCCGTGCTGACCGATGATGAGGGGATTGTTGACGCCGGTGACCTACCCGCTCTCGTATCCGATGATCCACGGGGCATCCTCGGTGAAGTCTCGGCGGCGGTCTACGGCAACCCAGGACGCGATCTCACCCTCGTCGGGATCACGGGCACGAACGGCAAGACCACCGTCACGCACCTGATCGCCGCCGGTTTGAAGGCGACCGGCAACCGGATTGGGCTCATCGGGACCGCCGGTGTGACGATCCACGACGAGGAACTTCCCGCGATCCGGACCACACCTGAAGCGCCGCAGATGCACGCGCTGCTGGCGATCATGCGCGAGCGCGGGGTCAGCGACGTCGTGATGGAGGTGTCCAGTCACGCGCTGGTGCTCGGTCGGGTCGACGGGCTGCGATTCGATGTCACCGGTTTCACCAACCTGTCGCCGGATCACCTGGATTTTCACGGCGATATGGAGTCCTATTTCGCCGCCAAGGCTCAGCTGTTCGACTCCCATCGATCGCGGCACGCCGTGGTGTGTATCGATGATGAGTGGGGGCAGCGTCTGGCCGACGACTGCGCTGTTTCGACAGCGACGGTCTCGATGTCGCCTGATCGGCCGGCCGATGTCGTGTGTCGGGACTGCCGGGTCGACGATCGAGGTCGTCAGTCTCTGCGGGTGGAAGCACTCGGCGTCGAGCATTCCTTCGAGATTGCGCTGCCGGGTGCATTCAACGCTGCCAACGCCACCCTCGCCTGGGCGATCTTGCACCATCTCGGTGTGACCGATCGGGTCATCCGTAGCGGCTTCGCGCGGGCATTCGTCGCCGGGCGCATGGAACTGATCGATGAAGGTCAAGACTTCGCCGTGATCGTCGACTACGCGCACAGTCCGGACGCGGTCGAGCGGGTGATCCAGGCGGTGACCGGCGCAAGACGACAGATCGTCGTGCTCGGCTGCGGCGGCGACCGCGACCGCGTCAAGCGGCCGGACATGGGCCGGATCGCGTCGGAGTATGCCGATGTTGTGTTCGTGACGGACGACAACCCGCGCAGCGAGCGCCCCGCCGATATTCGCGCCGCGATGCTCGCCGGCGTTCGACCCGAGCATCGGCACCGGGTGCACGAGATCGCTGATCGCCGGGCCGCCATTGAAGCAGCGATCGACGCTGCCAGACCCGGCGACGCTGTGCTCATCCTGGGCAAAGGCCACGAGACCGGTCAGGAGATCGCGGGGATCACCCACCCCTTCGATGACAGGGTCGTGGCCCGCGATCGGCTAACGGCGGAGGCATCGTGATCAGCTGGACTCTGCGACAGATCGCCGAAGCGGTGGACGGCCGCGTCATCGGCGGTGATCCCGATACGTCGATCCGCGGGGTCGTCTCCGATTCGCGAGACATCACGCCGGGATCGCTGTTCGTCGCCATCCCCGGCGAACGAGTCGACGGCCATGACTTCGTGCCCGATGTCCTAGATCGTGGGGCTGGCGCCACCCTTGCATCGCGCGAAGTCACCGGACCCGCGGTGATCGTGGACGACACCGTCGCGGCTCTCGGCCGCCTCGCTGCCGCCTACCGGGAAAGCCTGACCGACCTTCGCGTCCTCGCGCTTACCGGATCGAGTGGCAAGACCACCACGAAGGATCTGCTCGCTGCCGTGCTGGCAACGGCGGGACCGACCGTCGCGCCGAAGGGTTCGTACAACTCCGAGGTGGGATTGCCGCTGACGATCGTGCAGTGCGATGACGACACCCGCTTCCTCATCCTCGAGATGGGAATGCGCGGGTTCGGCCACATCGACTACCTGTGTCAGATCGGACGACCCGACATCGCCGGGTTGATCAACGTCGGTTCGGCACACCTGGGGATGGTCGGTTCACGGGAAGGAATCGCCCAGGCGAAGGGTGAGATCCTCGACCGCCTCACCCCCGACGGTGCCGCGGTTCTGCACGCGGACAATCCGCTTGTCTTGGTGCAGGCACCGCGTTCGGCTGCACCGGTGTGGACCTTCGGTGAGTCGGCCGACGCTGACGTGCGCATCAGTAATGTGCGACTCGATGATGATGCGCGGGCTTCCTTCGACCTCGTCTACGGTGGGATATCGGCACCCGTGGCGTTGCGGATCGCCGGGGAGCACCAGACGGCGAATGCGGCTGCAGCCGCCACCATGGCATTGGCCGCGGGGCTCGATCTCACCCAGATCGCATCGGCATTGAGTACCGCTGAGGCCTCGAGCCGATGGCGGATGGAGATCCATCATCGCAGCGATGGCGTGACGATCATCAACGATGCCTACAACGCGAACCCCGAATCGATGCGCGCTGCACTCAAGGCGCTCGTCGCGATGGGGGAGGGCCGGCGCACCTGGGCGGTGCTGGGTGCGATGGGCGAACTCGGTGAGGATTCCCGAGACGAACACGATGCCCTCGGGCGCATGGTGGTTCGACTTGACGTCTCGAAAATGCTTGCCGTAGGAGCTGAGACCCGGCCGCTGTATCTGGGTGCGAACCTCGAGGGTTCCTGGGGGGATGAGGCGGCGTGGGTCGCTGATGTCGACGAGGCGATCACCCGCCTGCATGCTGAACTGCGCCCCGGTGATGTGGTGCTCATCAAGGCCTCGCGATCGGTCGGGCTCGAGCGCGTCGCGCAGACGCTCCTCGAGGAGGAGCGCCCATGAGGCTTGTCGTCGTCTCCGGTGTCATCGCTGCGGTCGTGGTGCTCGTCATGACGCCC
>JAGYOB010000242.1 GCA_018399515.1 Candidatus Nanopelagicales bacterium | reverse complement strand
GGAGCTTTGGAGATCACGTGTCCGGGTCAGGAGGCTGCCCTGGCGTTGGTGGGGGCCGCCCGGCGATTGGGTATTGCGGCCAAGTCCCGGGAAATCCGCGGCGTCGACCGTGTCGTGATCCGGGATGGTGATGCGATCGCTGCGATGTTGACGCGGATGGGCGCCCACTCCTCGGTGCTTGTCTGGGAGGAACGTCGGATGCGTCGCGAAGTTCGCGCCACGGCGAATCGGCTGGCGAACTTCGATGATGCCAACCTGCGGCGTTCGGCTCGCGCAGCTGTGGCAGCTGGGGCCAGGGTCAGCCGAGCCCTGGAGATTCTGGGTGACGACGTGCCCGATCATCTCGCCCAGGCGGGGCGGTTGAGGCTCGAGCACCGCCAGGCCAGCCTCGAGGAGCTGGGGGCCTTGGCCGATCCTCCCTTGACCAAGGACGCGGTTGCCGGCCGCATCCGACGCCTGCTGTCGACCGCGGATCGCCGTGCCGAAGAACTAGGGATCCCCGGCACAGAGGCGGCATTGACCGACGAGATGCTGAACGGGGATTGGGAGGAATCCTGACCGCCTGCCGTGACAAGAACCGGTGTGACTTCGGGCACTGACCAGGGGGCCTCCTGGGGGGTCGATAGGCTGGCGGAGGACGAGGTATCACCCACTGGAGGAGTCATTATGGCGGTGCAGATCGGCATCAACGGGTTCGGACGGATCGGGCGGAATTTCTTGCGTTCGGTGTATGCGGCTGGGCTGGCCGATGATGTGGTCATCGTGGGTATCAACGATCTGACCGACACGCAGACCCTGGCTCACCTGTTGAAGTACGACAGCGTTCTCGGACGATTCGACGCCTCGGTATCTGCGACAGAAGGGTCGCTGGTCATCGACGGACGAACCATCGCGGTGATGGCCGAACGCGATCCCGCGCAGTTGCCATGGTCGGCACTCGGCGCGCAGGTGGTTCTCGAGTCAACGGGGCATTTCACCGATGCAACGAAGGCTCGCGCCCATATCGACGCGGGTGCGAAGAAAGTCATTATCTCCGCCCCGGCCAAGAATGAGGATGTCACCATCGTCATGGGTGTGAATGAGGGTGATTACGACCCCGCAACCGATGATGTGATTTCGAATGCGTCCTGCACGACCAATTGCCTGGCGCCGATGGCGAAGGTGCTCGACGATTCTTTTGGTATCGAGCGCGGCATGATGACGACGATCCACGCGTACACCAATGACCAGCGGATCCTGGATTTCCCGCACTCGGACCTGCGGAGGGCGCGGGCGGCGGCAATCAACATGATTCCGACAACGACCGGAGCGGCCAAGGCGATCGGGCTGGTGCTGCCGCAGTTGAAGGGTCGACTCGACGGATATGCCATGCGCGTTCCAACCCCCACAGGTTCGGCGACCGATTTGACTGTGGAACTTAAAAGCGCGGCCACCAAAGAACAGATCAACGCCGCAATGAAGGCGGCGGCAGACGGTCCGCTGCAGGGGATCATGCATTACACGGAGGATCCGATCGTGTCGACCGATATCGTCACCGATCCGGCGTCCGTGGTCTTCGATGCCGGAATGACGAACTCGATGGGCACCATGGTGAAGGTCCTCGGCTGGTACGACAACGAGTGGGGATACTCCAACCGACTGGTGGATGTGATCCGCTACGTCGGCGACCGACTGTGAGCCGTTCGTTGGACGACCTCGTCGTCGCCGGCCGAACCGTCGCTGTGCGTTGCGATCTCAACGTCCCGCTCGATCGTTCGGACTCCGATCATCCGGTAATCACCGATGATGGTCGAATCCGGGCATGCCTGCCCACACTGGAGCGCCTGAGGTCCCGTGGTGCGCGAGTCGTCGTTCTCGCTCACCTTGGGCGACCGAAGGGAGTCAACGATCCTGCTTTGACCCTGCAACCCGTCGCTGAGCGGCTGTCTGAGCTTTTAGGCTCGCCGGTGCGGTTCGTTCCCGCGGTGACCGGCTCGGTGGTCGCCGATGCGGTCGCAGGTATGCAGGACGCAGACGTCGCACTGTTGGAGAACGTCCGATTCGACCCGCGGGAGACCAGTAAGGATCCGCAGCAGCGGGCGAGCCTTGCCGATGAGTGGAGTACCTGGGCGGATGCCATGGTCAGCGACGGGTTCGGCGTGGTGCATCGCGAGCAGGCATCGGTGACCGACCTCGCTGTCAGACTCCCGCACGCTGCCGGGTTGCTCGTCGAGGCTGAGCAGCGAGCCTTCGGCCGCGTTCTCAGCGACCCCGATAGACCATACGTCGTGATCCTCGGTGGCGCGAAAGTATCGGACAAGATCGGTGTCATCGAGAACCTACTGGACAAGGTCGATCGCGTACTCATCGGTGGTGGCATGGCCTTCACGTTCTTGGCGGCTGCTGGCCACGGAGTGGGCCGGTCCCTTCTCGAAGAAAGCATGCTCGAGACCGTTGGCCGTATCCGGGAACGTGCACGCGCATCAGGTGTCGAGATCGTGGTACCGGTCGATGTCGTCGTTGCGGAGCAGATCAGTGATGATGCACCCTCGCATACGGTTTCGGTGACCGATATCCCCAGCGACGCGATGGGTTTGGATATCGGTCCGAGCACGATCGACATGTTCACGAAGGCGATAGCCGAGGCTCGAACGATCGTGTGGAACGGTCCGATGGGAGTTTTCGAGAAGCAGCCGTTCGCCACGGGGACCCGAAGCATTGCCGAGGCAGTCAGCCAGGGCCGGGCGTTCACCGTGGTCGGCGGCGGTGACTCGGCGGCGGCTATCCGCCTGTTCGGACTCGCTGAGTCGACATTCGGACACATCTCAACGGGAGGCGGCGCGAGCCTGGAGTTGCTCGAAGGCGCGACGCTTCCTGGATTAGCCGCCTTGGAGGAACCTGATCCGCGTTGAGAACCCTGTGTTCAGAATGGCCCTTCGATGAATTACCGTGAGACCACTTCTCCTAGAACAGGATCCTGTTGAGCATGCGCAAACCGCTGATGGCCGGCAACTGGAAAATGAACGTCAATCATTTCGAGGCGATCGCCCTCGTCCAAAAGATCGCCTTCGCGCTCTCCGACGAGGACTATGACGTGGTCGATGTCGTCGTCCTGCCGCCGTTTACCGACCTGCGTTCGGTGCAGACCCTCGTTGATGCCGACGGTTACCGGATGGAGTACGGCGCTCAGGATGTCTCCGCATACGGTTCAGGTGCCTACACCGGCGAGGTATCCGCTCCGATGCTGGCCAAACTTGGATGCGACTACGTCATCGTAGGTCACAGCGAGCGGCGGTCCCACCATCACGAATCCGATGACCTTGTGGCGGCGAAGGCGGCTGCCGCCCTCGCCCAGCAGATCACCCCGATCGTGTGCGTGGGGGAGGGTCTTGATGTCCGCCAGGCTGGCAACCACATCGAGTACACCGTCGGACAACTGGCCGGGTCGCTGAGTGGGTTGTCCCCTGATCAGATCGGATCCGTCGTGATCGCCTACGAGCCGGTATGGGCGATCGGCACGGGTGAGGTGGCGACACCCGAGGATGCTCAGGAGGTCTGCTCGGCTCTGCGACGTTACCTGGCGGAGAACGTGTCCCAGCCGGTCGCACAAGACTGCCGGATCCTGTACGGCGGATCGGTCAAACTCACCAATATCGCTGGAATCATGGCCCAAACCGATGTCGATGGAGCGTTGATCGGCGGGGCCAGCCTGGATGCGGAGGAGTTCGTCGGCATCGTCCGATACCGCCTGCATCCCGCGCCGGAGGCCTGATCGGATCCACCTGCGTGATAGCGTCACGCGGGTTCGCAACGACTGCTGACGGGACCGATACCGAGGGGAAAGAGCCATGACGACTGCCTTGATCATCGGGCTGTCGATTTTGCTGGTCGCCACCAGCATGATCCTGGTGGTGCTGATTCTTCTGCACCGAGGCAAGGGCGGCGGCCTGTCCGATCTGTTCGGCGGCGGTGTCACCTCGTCGATCGGTGGATCATCGGTCGCGGAGAAGAATCTCGACCGGCTCACTATCGCAGTCGGTGCGGTCTGGGCGGCCTCGATCGTGGCCGTCGGTCTGCTCGTTCGTACAGGAGGATGACGGTATGGCAGGTGGCAGCGCGATCCGCGGCAGTCGAGTGGGTGCTGGGCCCATGGGTGAGGCCGAGCGTGGGGAGACTGCACCACGTGTCGTCGTGACGTTCTATTGCGCACGTGGGCACGAGACGACGCCGAGTTTTGCCGCCGAGGCTGCCATCCCCGAGACCTGGGACTGCCCCCGCTGCGGCTGGCCAGCCAGCCAGAACTCAACCGAACCACCCGCGCCGCCGAAAATCGAGCCGTACAAGACCCACCTGGCCTATGTGAAAGAACGTCGTTCGGACGCCGACGGTGCCGCGATCCTCGATGAGGCCCTGGCCCGCTTGAAGAAGCGCTGACCTCCCGCTTCGACGGCCCGCCTCGACCCCCCGCCTCGACCTCCCGACTCAACCGCCCGAACGGGTCAGGTGATCTCGACGCGCGGAAGTGCAGAAAGCGCTTCGGCGTAGATCTCATCGGGGGTCAACCGCCGCAGATCCTCAGCGATGAGGTCAGACAACGCGCGTCGGGGGAGGGCTATCGGGGACTCGGGAACCCCCGGTATGCGCAGCAAACCCAGGCTGCCATCGGGTCGAGAGAGCTCGACACTGCCCTCATCGGTAGACAGCGCCACGGAATTGAGGCCCGGTCCGGGGCCGGTTGCGACACGTGCCGGGACATCCAGGGCCCAAGCCAACCACGCGGCGAGCAGTAGGGCGCTGGGGTTGCGCTCCGGCGCATTCACCACGACCGAACGGACGGCACCCACGGGCCGATCGAGGACAGCCGCGAGAGTACTGCGCCAACCGGTGAGTCGGGTCCAACTGAGATCGGTATCTCCGGGCTGATAGTTCTCGCGTCGGATCGTCAGACCGGCGAGGGGATCGGGGAGGGTGGACACATCGGTGATGCGCCGACCGGCGTGCGAGCCGATCGGGTCATCGGCAAGGGAGACCGGTGTCGATCCTGGCCACCACGCGACCACCGGTGTGTCGGGCAGCAGAAGTGGGATGACGACGGAGTTGGCGTGGGCGCTGCGATCCCCGCGCAGGCGCATCACCGCCACTTCGCCGGGGCCGTCGTCTCCACCCACGCTGATGTCAGCATCGATCCGGCTGGTGTCTCCACCCGGGCGCGGGACCAGGGTCAGGATCCGCATGGGGTGTTCTCGAGCACTGGCCACAGCGGCGGCGGTCGCGTCAGCCTGATACGTCTCGTCGGTGAGGATGAGCAACGTCAAGACCATGCCCGTGGTGGGTGATCCCATGCGATGGCGTTCCTGGGCGATCGCGGCGGCGATGTCGTGCCCGCTGGTGTCCTCGAGTCGGATCACGGCCTCCTCCAGGTGCGACCGTCGCGGGCGATCATCTCGTAGGCCGACGCCGGCCCCCAGCCGCCTGAGGCATAGGCGTCCGGTCGGCCAGAATCAGCCCAGCGTTCCAAGACCGGATCGAGGATGCGCCAACTCAGGTCGACCTCGCGAGCCTGAGGGAACAGCGGTGGGTCGCCGAGCAGCACATCGAGGATCAGCCGCTCATAGGCCTCGGGGCTGGTGTCGACGAAGGAATCGCCATACTGGAAATCCATCGTGACGTCACGGACTTCCATCCCCGAAACCCCGGGCACTTTCGAGCCGAAACGCAGCGTGATGCCCTCATCGGGCTGAATCCGGAAGACCAGAGCGTTATCGGACAACTCGAGCACGGAGGTGGAGGCGAAGGGCAGATGCGGTGCCCGCTTGAACACCACAGCCACCTCGGTCACTCGACGTCCCAGCCGTTTGCCGGTGCGCAGATAGAACGGGACCCCGGCCCAGCGCCGGTTATCGATATCGACGCGGATAGCGGCGAAGGTTTCGGTGGTTGACTCCGCGGGGATACCCGGTTCCTCGAGATAGCCCACCACGGGAACACCGCCCTGCCACCCCGTGGCGTACTGTCCCCGCGCGGTATGGCGATCGATGTCCTGCGGGACGGTGACAGCAGCGAGGACCTTCTCTTTTTCCTGGCGGACCTGACGCGGGTCGAAGGACAGCGGTTCGTCCATGGCGGTGAGCGCGAGAAGTTGCAGCAGGTGGTTTTGGATGACGTCGCGGGCTGCGCCGATGCCGTCGTAATACCCTGCGCGTCCGCCGATGCCGATGTCCTCAGCCTGGGTGATCTGGATGTTATCGACATAGCGGGAGTTCCATAGTGGCTCGAACATCTCGTTGGCAAACCGGACAGCAAGGATGTTCTGCACGGTTTCCTTGCCGAGGTAGTGGTCGATCCGGAAGATCTCATCTGGTGCGAAGACATCCGCGAGGACCTGATCGAGGCTCTCAGCGCTGGCGAGGTCATGGCCGAACGGTTTCTCGATGACGACCCGGCGCCACGCGCCGGCAGGACTGTCGGCCAGGCCGGCCTGCTGAATCTGGGCCACAACTGTCGGAAAGAGACCGGGAGGGATGGACAGATAGAAGGCGTGGTTGCCGAGCGTGCCGCGCTCGGCATCAAGTGCGAGAACAGTTTCTCGAAGTGTGCGGAATGCCTGGGGGTCGGCAAGGTCGCCGGCGACGAACCTGATGCCCTGGGCGAGTTGGCGCCAAACCTCCTCGCGGAACGGAGTGCGCGCGAACTCTCTCACCGAATCGTGCACTTCCTGTGCGAAGTCCTCGTCTGCCCATTCCCGTCGTGCGAAACCAACGAGTCCGAATCCGGGTGGTAGCAGACCGCGATTAGCCAGGTCGTAGATGGCGGGCATGATCTTCTTGCGTGCGAGATCGCCGGTGACCCCGAAGAGCACGACCGAACAGGGTCCGGCAATCCGGGGGAGTCGAGCGTCTCGAGGATCGCGCAGGGGGTTCACGGATGACCCATCAGATCAGTCCGACGATGCCGTGCGTGCGGTGTCGAGCTGCTTGCCCACGGCGTCGAGCAGGTCGATCCACGATTGCTCGAAGGAGGCGACGCCGGCCTGTTCGAGGTCGGCGGCCACGGACGGCTCATCGATGCCCAATGCCTTCAGCTGTGCCCACACCTGTCCTGCGTCGTCCTGGGTGCCGCTGACCGTGTCCCCGGCGAAGGTTCCGTGGTCGGCGACTGCCTCCAGGGTTTTCTCGGGCATCGTGTTTACACAGCCGGGCGCGACGAGGTCGAGCACGTAGCGGGTGTCGGGGAACGCGGGGTCCTTCACCCCCGTTGATGCCCACAGGGGGCGCTGGGGTTGGGCGCTCTGGGCCACCAGACTCGCCCATCGGGGGGACTGGAGCGTGTCGGTGTACACGCCCCACGCCAATCGCGCGCTGGCTAATGCAGCCTGGCCTCGAAGTGAGGCAGCCTCCGGTGTGGCGAGGGCATCGAGACGCTTGTCGACGGCGGTATCGATCCGGCTGACGAAGAACGAAGCAACAGACACGATCGAGGCGGGTTCATGCCCGCGGGCCAGGGCGCGTTCGAGTCCAGACATCCAGGCATCGAGAACCGCCGAGTACCGCGCGAGAGAGAAGATCAGGGTCACGTTGACGCTGATGCCGTCGCTGATTACCTCGGTGATGGCGGGCAAGCCCTCGAGCGTCGCGGGGATCTTGATCAAGACGTTGGGTCGGTTGACCTCCGCCCAGAGCTCGCGAGCCTGGGTGATCGTGGCTTCGGTATCGCGAGCGAGGCGGGGATCAACCTCGATCGAAACGCGCCCGTCGATGCCGCCGCTGGCCTCCCACAGCGGTGCGAAGACATCGCACGCGGCACGCACATCGTCAGTGGTCATGGCCCGGACCGCTCCTTCGGCATCGACGCCGGCAGCGGCGAGCTCGGCAATCTGGGTGGCATAGGCCGATGCTTCACCGGTGATAGCGCGACCGAAGATCGTGGGATTCGTGGTGACTCCTCGCACACAGCGTGAATCAATGAGGTGCGCCAGATTCCCACTGGTCAAGCGGTGTCGATCAAGATCATCCAGCCAAATCGAGACGCCAGCATCGGTGATATCGGTGAGTACGGCGGGTGCGGACATGTGGTGCCTTCCCGTTGGACTGGTGGGGTGTGTGGAGTTCGGTACTAACGGTCCAGGGTGCGTCGCACAGCATCGACCACCGCCTGTGCGGTGATGTTGAATTCGGTGAAGAGAGTCGCTGCATCGGCGCTGGCACCGAAGTGATCGAGGCCGATAACCTCGCCGGAATCACCGACGTATTTGTACCAGCCGATCGTGGCGCCTGCTTCGACCGAGACTCGCGCCCGGCAGTCGGTGGGCAGGACGCCGAGACGGTAGGCCTCGGGCTGCGCGTCGAACCATTCCAGACATGGTGCCGAGACGACTCGAACGTCGATTCCCGACTGCTTCAAGGTGTTGTGTGCGTCGATGGCGAGGGACACCTCCGATCCGGTCGCGATGATGATCGCCGCCGGCTGCGGGGAGTCGGAGTCAACGAGGATGTACGCGCCCTTGGCGATCCGGTCTGCATCGATGTCCTGCGTTTCGGCCAGCACGGGTAGCCCCTGGCGGCTGAGGATCAATCCGGCGGGACCGTGCTGGCGCAAGATCGCCAGCCAGGATGCGGCGGTTTCGCGAGCGTCCGCGGGGCGAACGATTGCGAGACCGGGGAGTGCGCGAAGGCTCCACAGGTGCTCGATCGGCTGATGCGTCGGGCCGTCCTCACCGAGCCCGATGGAGTCGTGGGTCCACACATAAGTCACCGGCACATTCATCAATGCCGACAGGCGAACGGCACCGCGCATGTAATCGCTGAAAACCAAGAAGGTGCCACCGAAGGGTCGCGATAATCCGGACAGGGCGATGCCATTGAGGATCGCTCCCATGGCATGTTCGCGGATGCCGAAGTGGATGACTCGGCCATAGGGCGAAGCATCCGATGCGGGTGTGCCGGCGGGGAGGAACGACATGCCCGCATCGATCGTGGTGTTGTTGCTTCCGGCTAGATCCGCGGATCCGCCCCACATCTCGGGCAGCACGGCCGCGAGTGCGTTGATCGTGGTACCGGACGCACTGCGGGTCGCGATCGACGCGCCGGTCTCGAACGACGGAAGAGCCGTGTCGATATCACCGGGCAACTCCCCAGCCAGCAGGCGATCGAGGAGTTCGGCTCTCTTGGGCTGGCGCGCCCGCCACGAGGCGTAGACGGCGTCCCAGGAATCGCGCAGGGGCCTATTGCGTTCAGCAACCGAGCGAGTGTGGGCGAGCACGTCATCATCGACGGCGAAATCGCGTGTGGGATCCAGGCCCAGACGCTCCTTGGTGGCGGCGACCTCTGGTGCACCCAGTGCCGCGCCGTGGGCTTTACCGGTGTTCTGCGCATTCGGGGCCGGCCAGGCGATGACCGAGCGCATCGCGATGAAGGTGGGGCGTTCGGATTCCAGGCGCGCCGCTGTCAGGGCTTCAGCGAGCGCCTCGACATCGACATCCCCGGTGGGCGTCAACCCGACCTCGTGGACGCGCCAGCCATAGGACTCATAGCGCTCGGCGACATCCTCGGTGAACGCGACGGCGGTGTCCCCCTCGATCGAGATGTGGTTGTCATCCCAGATCACGGTCAGATTCGCCAGGCGCTGGGTGCCGGCCAGGCTCGAAGCCTCGGAGCTGATGCCCTCCTCGAGGTCACCGTCGGAGGCGATCACCCACACGTGGTGATCGAACGGGCTGGTGCCCCAGGGTGCATCGGGGTCGAGCAGCCCGCGCTCGTATCGGGTGGCCATCGCCATACCGACGGCCGTGGAGATGCCCTGTCCCAGTGGACCCGTCGTCGTTTCGACGCCGACGGTGTGACCGTGCTCGGGATGTCCGGGGGTGCGGCTGCCCCAGGTGCGGAAGGACTCCAGATCCGAGAGTTCCAGGCCGTAGCCGGTGAGGTAGAGCTGAATGTAGAGCGTCAGCGAAGAATGCCCGCACGACAGCACGAATCGATCGCGGCCCAGCCATGAGGGGTCGGTGGGATCGTGCCGGAGAAAGCGGCTGAACAGCAGATGAGCGGCCGGTGCCAGGCTCATGGCGGTTCCCGGATGCCCGTTGCCGACCTTCTGCACGGCGTCCATCGCCAGTCCGCGGATCGTCGCGACCGTCTGGTCATCCAGAGGTCCCCAGGCAGGAATATCCAGGTTGGTCGACAGCGGGTATTCGCGGGTATCGACCGGACCGGTCGTCATCGGAGTCGTCACGGTCCGCAGCCTAGCGATCGCAGCCGAAGCCCACCGAGGCAACGAGGAGACAAAAGGTAGACTTCATGGTGAACACAAGATCACGGACCGTCCCTGCGGCATCTCCCGACACGGTGGGCCAATCCGATCGCTTCACTCGATGGGTGCGGCCCCTCATCCGGGGGGATCCGCTGGCGGTTACGGGCACCGTCCGACCGAGTCGACGAAGGGTGGATCGCGGTGGCGACGCTCGATCGACGATCGGCGGATCTCGGGTCGGACCGGGGCTGGCGTTCCACTGTGTTGGCCTATGTGGCCATCACGAAACCACGCATCATCGAGCTTCTGCTTGTGACGACCCTGCCGACGATGATCCTTGCCGCGGGAGGGTGGCCGGACCTCACCACGATGGTCGCCGTGGTGGTCGGCGGATCTTTGGCTGCGGCCGGTGCCAGCACTTTCAATAGCGTGTACGACCGAGATATCGATGCCCTGATGCAGCGAACGGCGCATCGCCCGGTGGCCAGTGGCCGTATCTCGGCTCGCTCGGGTGTGATCTTCGCCACGATCTTGTCGATCGCCAGCATCGTCGTGCTCTGGTGGTTCACGACCCCCCTGGCAGCAGCCCTGGCCGTGATTGCCATTGCGGCCTATGCGGTCGGCTACACCGTCGTGCTCAAACGCAGGACCGCGCAGAACATCGTCTGGGGAGGCGCTGCGGGCTGCATGCCGGTTCTGATCGGCTGGGCAGCGGTCACCGACTCGCTCTCCTGGGCGGCGGTGGCGTTATTCCTCGTCGTGTTCTTCTGGACGCCACCGCACTACTGGCCCCTTTCGTTGCGCTATCGCGATGACTACGAGGCGGCCGGGGTGCCCATGCTTCCGGTCCTCGCCGAACCGCGGATCGTCATGCGGCACATCCTGGGGTACTCGGTGCTGATGATCGCAGCGTCCCTGTCGCTGATCTGGCTGGCGCCTATGGGGCCGGTGTACACGATCACGGCGATCGTTCTGGGCGTGCTGTTCCTCGCCGAGGTGGGACGGCTGTGGTTCAGCGTGGGTAAAGGCGTTGCCGATCCGGCGCCGATGCGTCTGTTCCATGGATCGATCACCTACCTGGCCATGTTGTTCTTGGCTGTCGGTATCGATCCGTTCGTGGGGTCACCGGTCTTCGGCTGACCTCCCGGCCCGGTGTCGCTCAGCGCGCGATAGGACCCGTCGGGACGATCTACTACCGGCCCTCGACTGGCGCGACGGCGTCACCATGCAGCCGCTCGAACCGATCGGATGCGACCGCGACACCTCGGGTGCGGATTCCCAGTGTCAGCCAGACAGCTCCAGCCCAGGTTAGGCAGGCACCGAGGAGGTGGATGGCCACCAGGGCTTCGGGGACTCCCGTGGCATATTGCAGGTAGCCGATCACTCCTTGCACGACAGCAACCGCCGCCAGCAACCAGGCACGGCGGCTGAGTGGCTGTGGCCAACCGAGTATCCATGCGGTGCCCAGAACGCCGGCCAGCAAGCCCAGGAAAAGCCAGACGGCATCGGCGTGCAGCCAGGCGGCCGTAGCGAATTCGATGGGGAAGCGTGAGGCCACATCGTCGTCGCCGGCGTGCGGTCCCGAACCGGTGACGATGACGCCGAGGATGACGACAACGGCGGTGACCGCCAGGAGCCCCCGAACGAGGACGCGTTGGGGGAGGGCGACCGAATATGCCCGGGGCAGATCGCCTGGTTCGCCCGCGCGAACGACGAGTACGACGCATGCCGCGATGATCGCCATCGAGACCAGGAAGTGCGCTGCGACTGCCAGGGGACTGAGTCCGGTCAGAACCGTGATGCCGCCGAGAACGGCTTGCACGATGGTTCCGATCAGGGGAATCGAGGCGAGGACCAGCAGCGGTCGGCGTCCTCCCAGACCGGCCGCACGACGCCGACGAATCCACACGATCGTCGCGATCACTGCAGCGATGGCGAGAGCCGCAAGGACGAAGGTGAGCAGTCTATTGCCGAACTCCAAGACCTTCTGCGCGGTCGACTCCTCCTGTGCGGAGGTCGGGGTCAGCGATCCATCGACGCATTCGGGCCAGGTGGGACAACCCAGTCCAGATCCGGTCAATCGCACGATCCCACCGGTGATGACGATGCCGATCTGCGCGATGAGGTTAGCGACGAATAGTCGCCGCAGACCCCGCGGTGCGGTCGCGTCGGGCATGGCGGATCCGCCCGATGTCACAGGACCACTCGTGGGTGCAGCTGAAGAGGACACGCTTCTAGGCTACGACGGCCAGCCGTTTCCGCTCGAACAGGTGCATTCGTCCGGCTATTCCCAGCGGAAAGTCCGACGCGCGATCACCGACGCCACGACGCCCCAGACGATGATGACGGCCACTGACACGACGGGGAAGCCGGTCAGATCCAGAGCACTCCAGCGCAGGGATTGGGCCAGCGCTCCGCTGGGCAATGCCTGGGCGATCACCGACCACCAGCCCGGCAGGCTCGTTGCCGGAATCGCGGTTCCCCCGGCGACGAGGAGGACGAGGAAGATCCCGTTGGCCAGCGCCAAGGTGGCCTCGGCGCGCAGGAGTCCGGCGATCATGACCGCGCATGCCGCCAGACTCAGTCCGCCGATGATGGCGAAGGCGACCAGCCACACCGATCGTGCGTCGGGTCGCCATCCCAGGAATAGCGCGATGATGGCGATGACGACCACCTGCGCGAGGACGATCACCATGGTGCTCAGTGCGCGCGCCCAGACGAGCTCGACGCGCGATAGGGGAGTGGTGGCCAGGAGGAGCAGGGATCGAGATCGCCGATCGAATCCGGTGGCGATCGCCAGCGAGGCGAATGCACTGGACAAAACAGCGACAGCCAGCGCACCCGGGACAGCGAGATCGACAGGGGTGACGCTGGCGCCGACGTCGTCTGGACGGACGACGAGCCCGGGAATATACGTCAGTCCGAGGAGAACGCCGATGGGAATGAGAACGGTCAGCAGGATCTGCTCGCCATTCGCCATCGTCAAGCGGGTGTCGTAACCGGCCTGGATGGCGATGCGCCGCGATCGCGAACCACCCTGAGTCGTCGCTGAATCGGTGGTCATGTGCCGGCACCCTTACCAGCGCCTTCGGCGTCGGTCTCGTCGTCGGAG
>JAGYOB010000241.1 GCA_018399515.1 Candidatus Nanopelagicales bacterium | reverse complement strand
CCGCGAGACCTCATCGAGGTCGATCGCGGTCTGCTGACGGGTGCCCTCCGGCGTTCGGGCGATGTAGTCGACGCCGTCGACGCGACGCTGCACCTGAACCTGCAGCGATCCCGAAGGATCGAGATCGGGCAGGAACACGCAACCATCCGGGCCCGTGACGACGGAGAAGTTGTTGCGTGCGCGAAATTGATCAGATCCGGTGATCGTCACATCACTCAAGGGCTCCGCGAAGCGATCCCCCACGAACACGGTCAGCGAACCTGAGGCATCGTCGGGAGCGATCCCGGGGATGACGCCGTCGATGCGCTGGGGTGCGGCGAGCGTCCGCCCGGAGACCTCGACGCTGACCCGCAGAAAGTCCTGCCCCGGCGAGATCGCCTCGCATGGGCTCACGCGTTGATCGACACCAACCCACGACGCAGAGCGTCGAACGGTGAAATTGTTGACCTCGCTGACCGTCAGGCCCGGCTCGATGGCGCTGGCTCCGCTGATGCGGGCCTGTTCCAACTCGCTGCGGGCGAGGTTGGCCGCGAGCACCCGGTCTTCGTTCTCGTTCACCGTGCGCAGCGAGGTCACCAGGATGCTGACCGTGGCGACCGAGACCACGGCGAACACGCCGAGGGCGACGACGATCTCGATGAGGGTGAACCCCTCCTCGTGACGCGTCCTTCCTCGGCGTGTGGTCACCTGTGAGGTATCGGACCGATCGGGGTATCGCAACCGATACCGCCGTGAGGCACCTTCACCCCTGCTCGGCCCCTACCATGGAGGGATGCACGCGGCCGTCGGTACCGGTGTGCCCGAGGCCCTTCGCGCCCTGGGCCGCTGGGTGCATCCTGGGACTCCTTTCGCTGCGCGCAGCGACGAGGAATCCTCACTGCATCTGCGCGTCGGCGTCGTCAGTTCCCTGGCGATCCTCACCGGACTCGGGCTGACGTTCGCGGCGACCGCGCTCTTCGCACTGGGAATCAACGTTCACACCCCGATCAATCCGATCGAGGACACCCGCGCGATCATCGTCGGTTCCCTGCTGATCCTGTTCAGCGTGCTGGCACCGCAGGCGAGTTTCCGCACCCGCCAGGCTGCCTGGACGCGGATGATCTTCAACGACACCCGATCCATGGTCCCCAGCTGGCAGCGCAGCACCGTGCAGTTCGATGCGCTGCTCGTCGGTGCCATCCTCGCCGGGTTGTTCTTCCCCGCATCGATCACCATCGCGGCATTCGGTTGGGCGCTGCTGCTGAAAGTGATCGTGAGCACCCGCCGGTCGCTGCCCTATGACCCCAACGCCCGCTTCCAATCGCTCGTTGTCGCGTGGGTTTCGGGGATGACCGCACTGGTCGGCTATGTGGTGATCGCGATCCTGGGCACCCCGTTGACAATGGATTCCTCCCCGCTTCCGATCGTGGTGGCAGTCCTGGCGGCGATCTACGCCGGGCTCGGCTTCGATGCGCTCCAGCGCTGGGCCACGTTGGCATCCGAACGATGGGCCTTCGTGCGTGATGCCTTGGATCTGCAACGACTTCTCGTCGCTGCCGTGATCGCGACCGTGACCTGGTCCACGGCGATG
>JAGYOB010000240.1 GCA_018399515.1 Candidatus Nanopelagicales bacterium | reverse complement strand
CAGCACCGGCGACGCCGACCTCACCGAGCCGTGGGCCCGTGCGGTCGCCTCACTCGCCGAGTCCAGCCTGACTCCTCAGCAGCGAGCCTTCGTCTCGCTGACCCGGCCCCTCGGACTCGTCGAGGGCACCGCGCTCATCGCCGCACCCAATGACTTCACCAAGGATGTTCTCGAAACCCGACTGCGTCCCCTCGTCACCGCCGCGCTGGCCGCCGAACTCGGCCACGATGTGCGCCTCGCGGTCACCGTCGATCCGACGATCACCGAGGTGGTCACCGAGACGACCGTCGATGCCGTCGCTGACGCGACCTATCCCGAGGCGACCACTCCCATCAGCCCGTTCTCCGGCGCACCCGATTCAGCCGCCGGCACCGACCGGGAACCCCGCCCGGGCACCGGCGCCCCGAGTTCATCGACCACCGAGGGTCGGTTGAACGACAAGTACACCTTCGACACCTTCGTCATCGGGTCGTCCAACCGGTTCGCCCATGCAGCCGCCGTCGCTGTGGCTGAAGCACCCGCGAAGGCCTATAACCCACTGTTCGTCTACGGCGGTTCCGGTTTGGGTAAGACCCACCTACTGCACGCGATCGGCCACTATGCCCGAACCTTGTTCAAGGGCACCCGGGTCCGCTATGTCAGTTCCGAGGAATTCACCAACGAGTTCATCAACTCCATCCGCGACGACAAGTCATCGATGTTCCAGCGGCGCTATCGCGATGTCGACATCCTGCTCGTCGATGACATCCAGTTCCTGTCCGGGAAAGTCCAGACCCAAGAAGAGTTCTTCCACACGTTCAACACCTTGCACAACGCCAATAAGCAGATCGTCATCACATCCGACCTAGCGCCAAAACAGCTGCAGGACTTCGAGGATCGGATGCGATCGAGGTTCGAGTGGGGCTTAACGACCGATGTACAGCCCCCCGACTTGGAAACCCGCATCGCGATCCTGCGTAAAAAAAGCGCACAGGAGCGGCTCGTCGCTCCCCCGGAGGTGCTGGAATTCATCGCCTCGAAGATCTCGTCCAATATCCGCGAGCTCGAAGGTGCGCTGATCCGGGTGACCGCGTTCGCGTCCTTGAATCGCCAACCCGTTGATCTGCCGCTCGCGGAGTTGGTACTCAAAGACCTGTTCCCCTCTGAAACCGGACCAGAGATCACCGCCGCCCAGATCATGACCACGACCGCCGCCTATTTCGGTGTGAGCGTCGACGATCTGTGCGGCACGTCTCGATCACGCGTGCTGGTCACCGCCCGGCAGATCTCGATGTACCTGTGCCGGGAGCTCACCGATTTGAGCCTGCCCAAAATCGGCCAGGCCTTCGGTGGCCGCGACCACACGACCGTGATGCACGCCGACCGCAAGATCCGCCAACTCATCGGTGAACGCCGCAGCCTGTACAACCAGGTCGCTGATCTCACCGCGCGCATCAAATCCCAATCCCGTTGACGCGTAGTTCAGGCTGTATCTGGGGACGGCCCTGTGGGTAACCACCGGATGGGCGACCCACGAACACCCGGCGCTCCTGTTCGTCCCCAGACACCCCCAGCAGCACCCTTGTTATCCACAGCAGCGGGTCGAGGTGGACACGCATGCTGACCAGGGAATCCGATCGTTATCCCCGTTATCCACCGGTGCTATGACGAAGACGAGTACCCCTCGTTGGCAGATGGACAACCACCGGTTGAGATGGGGAAACGGTGGATAACGACGTTTGCCGATCGCCCGCCGGTCACCCTCCGGCGACCGAGGCGAAGACCACCGCTAGCAGGATGGGCTCCAGTAGTGGCAGGATGTCGGCTTCACAGGGCCACCGCAGTGTGGTGTCGACAAGCGGATGACGACAGTCTTCGTGGGAGGGTGGAAGGGTGAAGGTCCGCATCGAGCGTGACGTGCTCGCCGACGCGGTCGCATGGGCGGCACGAACGCTGCCCAGCCGACCCTCCCTGCCGATCCTCGCCGGATTGCTCATCGAGGGCACCGGGGATGCAGTGATCATGTCCGGTTTCGATTACGAGACCTCAGCACGAGTCGAGATATCCGGTGATGTCGCCGATGCCGGAACGACGTTGGTGTCGGGGCGACTGCTGGCTGATATCGCCCGTGCGCTGCCTGCCCAACCGGTCGAACTCACCGTCGAAGGAACACGACTGGTCGTGCGGTGCGGCCGGTCATCCTTCACGCTGCCGACGTTCCCGATCGAGGATTACCCCGCACTCCCGGTGATGCCCGGGTCGGCCGGGACGATCCCGGGTGCCACTTTCGCCACGGCTGTCGCGCAGGTGGCGATTGCTGCCGGACGTGACGACACCCTGCCGACATTGACCGGAGTACGGGTCGAGGTCGATGGCGACACCGTCACGTTGGCGGCAACCGATCGGTATCGCCTAGCCATGCGTGAGGTTGCTTGGTCGCCGGCGAGAACTGATTTGGAGATCGCCGCGCTCGTTCCGGCGCGGACCCTCGCTGACACCGCGAAGGCCCTGGCCGGAGCCGACGCGGTGCATATTGCATTACCGGAGGGCAATGAAGGGCTGATGGGATTCGAAGGCGAGGGTCGACGGACGACCACGCGTTTATTGGATGGTGAGTTCCCCAAATACCGGTCCCTATTGCCGTCGGAGACGTTGACGCTGGCATCGATCGACACTGCCGACCTGGTCGAGGCGGTCAAGCGTGTGGCACTGGTGGCCGAACGCAATACCCCGCTGCGACTGATCTTCTCCGGATCCGAGGTCGTGCTGTCAGCGGGAACCGGTGATGAGGCGCAGGCCAGCGAAGCGGTTGAGTGTTCACTCGAGGGTGATGACGTCGAGATCGCGTTCAACCCGGCCTATCTCCTCGATGGTCTCGGTGCCCTCGATGCACCGGTGACCCGGATGTCATTCACCCAATCGTCGCGCCCCGCGGTTCTCACCGGCGCGGCTGATCACGGTGCACCACCAGCCGAGGAATATCGCTATCTGATCATGCCGATCCGACTGGCGGGTTAAGTCCACAGCGTGTCGAATCTGCACATCCGGCACCTGCACCTCGTCGACTTCCGCACCTACTCCTCGGTCGATATCGATCTGCCTGCCGGTCCCATCGCACTCGCCGGTGCCAATGGGATGGGCAAGACCAACATCATCGAGGCGATCGGGTACCTGTCCACCCTGAGCAGCCACCGAGTGGCCAGCGATGCTCCCCTGGTCCGACAGGGTGCGGCAGCGGCACGCATCGCAGCGGAGGTGGTGCGTGATGATCGCGCCCTCACCGTCGAGATCGACATCGTTCCCGGTTCGAGCAATAAGGCCCGGATCAATAACGCACCGACCCAGCGTGCTCGGGAGATCCTCGGGATCGTGCGCACCGTGATGTTCGCTCCAGAGGATCTTTCGATTGTCAAAGGCGACCCATCGGATCGGCGTCGGATGCTCGATGACCTGATCGTGCAACGCAATCCGCGCATGGCAGGGGTACGTGCTGATTACGACCGTGTCCTACGGCAACGCAATGCACTGTTGAAATCGGCGCAGGGTGCGCGACGGGCCAATGCTGAGGCGGTCGACGCAACTCTCGCGGTGTGGGATGAGCAGTTGATCGAACACGGCACGCAGATCATGATGGCGCGCAACGCCGCGATCGATGCCCTGGCTCCGTTGGCAGCGACCGATTACGCCCGTATCGCGCCGGCATCGGCCGAACTGGGCATGCGCTATGTGACGACGATCGGCGATGATCCCATCACCGATGATGCCTCCACGAGCAGTCGCCTGGCCGAAGCGATCGGTAATCGCCGCAAGGATGAACTCGATCGAGGGGTCACCTTGGTCGGCCCCCATCGAGACGAACTCCAGCTCACGATCGGTGATCTGGCAGTCAAGGGATACGCCTCGCATGGTGAGTCCTGGTCCGTGGCACTGGCCCTACGGCTGGGTACCTACGACCTCCTCGATGCCGAGCAGTCGACACCGATTCTGATCCTCGATGACGTATTCGCAGAGTTGGACTCCGCGCGGCGGCGGCACTTGGCGCAACGGGTCGCATCGGCCCCGCAGGTGTTCATCACCGCGGCGGTGGCCCAGGATGTGCCCACGCAGGTGGCGGCGACCTGGTTCGATGTCAGCAGGTCCGATGACGATGCAGATCACAGTGGCACCGGGAGCGTGACGCAGCGTGGGTGACGACAGTATTGAGGAGCCGGCTGCTGATGATGCAGCCCGGCGCATGCTGGCACGAGCCCGTTCCACGGCCCGATCGGCCCCGCGCACCACACAGGGGGCATCGGGGGCGGGTAAGAAGCGCACCGAGCGGCGCAGCGGTGCCCGCCCTGATGGCCGGGATCCGCAGGCGGCGGGGGATGTCTTGGATTCCTGGTTGATCGATGCCGGGTTCACCGAAGCGCTGGCCGCCGGTGGTGTGCAGGCGCATTGGGAGACCATCGTCGGCGCTGACCTCGCAGCGCACGTGAGCTGTGAGCCGACCGAGACACCCGACGGGCGGGTGCTGGTGCTGCGTGCGGACTCCACCGCCTGGGCCACCCAGGTTCGGCTGCTGCTGCCGGTGATCCACCGCCGCATCGAGGAGGTGCTCGGCCAATCGGTCACCGATCCGGTCCGGGTCCTCGGCCCCACCCCGCCCAAGCGGGCGATGGGTCCCCGCCGGGTGGCTGGGCGCGGCCCCCGCGACACCTACGGCTGACCACTTGTTGGCGAAATATCCCTTTTGTGAGGTATTTGCGTACGGCGTTCTCAGGGCGCGCAGGCCGTGTGAGGGGGTGGGGCGCGTATAGGTGGTTGCGCCCATAAGGGACTGAGCGCACACGGTATCCCCAGGGGCGTGTGAGAGCCGGTCTAGGTCGGCTCGGGCAGGTAGACTGACGTCCCATCAGCAGGGGAGTTCCACGTCAGGAGGAATGGGTGTCCTACGACGCCAGTGACATCACGGTTCTCGAGGGCCTCGACGCGGTCCGCAAACGCCCGGGCATGTACATCGGCTCGACCGGTGAGCGCGGTCTGCACCACCTGGTCTACGAGGTCATCGACAACTCCGTCGATGAGGCGATGGCCGGGTACGCCTCGGCGATCACCGTCACCCTACGGGCCGATGGCGGGGTCACCGTCGTCGACGATGGCCGCGGCATCCCCGTCGACGAGCACCCGGTCGAGAAGCGTCCCGCACTCGAGGTCGTACTCACCGTGTTGCATGCCGGCGGCAAGTTCGGCGGTGGCGGCTATCAGGTCTCCGGCGGCCTGCACGGCGTCGGTGTGTCGGTGGTCAACGCACTGTCGACCCGGCTCGACGTCGAAGTCCGCCGCGACGGATACGTCTGGCGGCAGTCCTTCGACCACGGCGTGCCGACAGCGCCACTGGAACGCGGCGAACCCACCGATGACCACGGCACGACATTGACGTTCTGGGCCGACCCGGACATCTTCGAGACCACCCACTACGACATGGCGACGTTGGCTCGGCGGATCCAGGAGATGTGCTTCCTCAACCGCGGGCTGTCGATCACGCTCGTCGACGAACGGCTCCGGCCGGCAACCGACGAGAATTCCGACAACCCCGAGCCCACCGAGGTGTCCTATTGCTATGACGGCGGCATCGCTGATTTCGTCCGCCACCTCAACGCGAGCAAGGGTGCAGGCAACCCCACCGTCATCGAGTTCGGCAACGAGATCGAAGGCGAAGAAGTGCAGCGCATGGCTGCCGAGGTGGCCATGCAGTGGAACTCCGGATTCGCCGAGAGCGTGCACACGTTCGCCAACACCATCAACACCATCGAGGGCGGCACGCACGAAGAAGGCTTCCGCGCCGCGTTGACCAGCCTGGTGAACAAGTTCGCTCGCGACTGGGGTGTGCTCAAAGAGAAGGACGCCAATCTCACCGGCGAGGATGTGCGCGAAGGACTCACCGCGATCGTGAGCGTCAAGCTCACCGAGCCGCAGTTCGAAGGGCAGACCAAATCCAAACTCGGTAACACCGAGATGAAGGCCTTCGTTCAGAAGCTCGTCAATGATCAGCTCGGGGCCTGGTTCGAATCGAACCCCGCCGAGGGCAAGGAGATCGCCCGCAAGGCATCCAACGCAGCATCCGCTCGCATCGCGGCGCGCAAGGCCCGCGACCTGGCCCGCAACCGCAAGGGGCTACTCGGTGGCGCAGGCATGCCGGGCAAGTTGATCGACTGCTCCAGCCGAGAGCCTGAGGAGTGCGAGGTCTTCATCGTCGAGGGTGATTCCGCCGGTGGCTCGGCGCGACAGGGTCGCGATCCGCGGACCCAGGCGATCTTGCCGATCCGCGGCAAGATCCTCAACGTCGAGAAGGCCCGCATCGACAAGGTGCTGGCCAATAACGAAGTCCAGGCGCTTGTGTCGGCACTCGGCACCGGAGTGCACGACGACTTCGACATCAACCGGCTGCGCTATCACAAGCTCGTGCTGATGGCCGATGCCGACGTCGACGGCCAGCACATCCGCACCCTGCTGCTGACGCTGATCTTCCGGTTCATGCGCCCCCTGGTCGATGCCGGGCACGTCTATCTGGCCCAGCCGCCGCTGTACAAATTGAAGTGGCAGCGCGAGACACCCGACTACGCCTATTCCGATCGCGAGCGCGATGCGATCATCGAAGCCGGCACTGCAGCGGGAAAGAAGCTCCCCAAGGAAGAAGGTGTCCAGCGATACAAGGGGCTGGGCGAGATGAACGCCGATGAGTTGTGGGAAACGACCATGGACCCGCAGCGACGGGTGCTGCTGCAGGTCACGCTGGACGACGCGGCGATGGCCGACGAGATCTTCACCGTGCTGATGGGTGAGGACGTCGAATCCCGCCGTAACTTCATCCAGCGCAATGCCCGCGATGTGCGGTTCCTCGACATCTAAACCCTGATAGCCAACTTTAGGAGCTTTCGTTGACTGAGGAGATCATCTCCCCCGGTGGTCGTGTCGATCCGGTCGACCTGCAGGTCGAGATGGAGCGGTCCTACCTCGACTACTCCATGTCCGTCATCGTGTCGCGTGCACTGCCCGATGTGCGGGACGGTCTGAAGCCGGTGCACCGCCGTGTGCTGTTCGCGATGTACGACGGTGGTTATCGCCCCGATCGCAACTTCTCCAAGTCCGCCCGCGTCGTCGGCGATGTCATGGGCTCGTATCACCCGCACGGTGACTCAGCGATCTATGACGCGCTCGTTCGCTTAGCCCAGCCATGGTCGCTGCGTTATCCGCTCGTGCAGGGCCAGGGCAATTTCGGCTCCCCGGGCAATGACCCGCCCGCCGCACAGCGTTACACCGAGTGCCGCATGGCCCCGCTGGCGATGCAGATGGTCCGCGATATCGATGAGGAGACCGTCGATTTCGCCCCCAACTACGACGGTCGCACCCTCGAACCGGTCGTGCTGCCCAGCCGATTCCCGAACCTGCTGGTCAACGGCAGTGCGGGTATCGCGGTGGGGATGGCGACTAACATTCCGCCGCATAATCTGCGCGAGGTTTCCGCCGCCGTCGAGTGGCTGCTGGACAACCCCGAAGCCAGTGTCGAAGACACCCAGGCGGCACTGATCGAGCGAGTCAGTGGGCCTGACTTCCCCACCGGCGGTCTCATCGTCGGCAGGCGCGGTATCGATGACGCCTACCGCACCGGGCGCGGCTCGATCACGATGCGCGCGGTCGTCACGGTTGAAGAAGACGCCAAGGGCCGCCAGGTGCTCCTCGTCACCGAACTGCCCTACCAGGTGAACCCCGACAACCTGCTGCTGCGCATCGCCGAACTCGTCAGCGACGGCAAACTCGGCGGCATCGCCGATGTTCGCGACGACTCCTCATCACGAACAGGTATGCGCCTGGTCATCGAACTCAAGCGCGATGCTGTGGCCCAGGTTGTCTTGAACAACCTGTACAAGCAGACCCAACTGCAAGAGACGTTCGGCGCGAACATGCTGGCACTCGTCGACGGTGTGCCGCGCACCCTCACCCTCGAGCAGTTCATCCGCTCGTGGGTAGCCCACCAGATCGAGGTTATCCAGCGCCGGACGCGCTACCGGTTGCGCAAGGCCGAGGAGCGCGCGCACATCCTGCGCGGCTACCTCAAGGCCCTCGACGCACTCGACGATGTCATCGCGTTGATCCGGGCGTCGGCCACGGTCGAGGATGCCCGCGGTGGATTGATGGGTCTCCTTGAACTCGACGAGGTGCAGGCCACGGCGATCCTCGATATGCAGTTGCGTCGCCTCGCGGCGATGGAGCGCCAGAAGATCATCGACGAGTACGACGACCTGATGACCAAGATCGCCGACTACGAGGACATCCTCTCCTCCGAACCCCGCCAGCGCAGCATCGTGCGCGCTGAGCTCGCCGAGATCGTCGCGGACTTCGGTGACGAACGCCGCACGAAGTTCGTGCCCTGGGATGGCGATGTCACCGACGAGGACCTCATCGCCGAAGAAGATGTCGTCGTCACCATCACCGCCGGGGGTTACGCCAAGCGCACCCGCACCGATTCCTATCGCGCGCAGCGTCGCGGTGGGCGTGGCGTCAAAGGTGCAGCATTGCGCACCGACGACATGGTGGAGCACTTCTTCGTCACCACAACCCATCACTGGTTGCTGTTCTTCACCAACACCGGACGGGTATACCGGGCCAAGGCGTATCAACTTCCCGAGGCCGGCCGTGACGCTCGGGGTCAGCACGTCGCGAATCTGCTGGCCTTCACCCCCGATGAGCAGATCGCGCAGGTGCTGGCGATCCCCGACTACGAGGCGGCGCCCTACCTTGTGCTCGCCACCCGGACCGGCATGGTCAAGAAGTCACGCCTCGCCGACTTCGATTCCAACCGAACCGGAGGCATCATCGCGATCAATCTCGCTGATGGCGACGAACTCATCTCGGCACGGTTGGTCACAGGTGAGGACGACCTGCTGTGCGTGTCCCGCAAGGGCATGTCGGTGCGGTTCACCGCCAGCGACGCGCAACTGCGTCCGATGGGTCGAGCGACCAGCGGCGTGATCGGGATGCGTTTCCGCGGTGATGACGACCTGCTGGCGATGGATGTCATCTCACCGGACTGCTTCGTGGTGACTGTCACCGATGGCGGTTATGCCAAGCGCACGCCCGTCGGGGAATGGGCACCGAAGGGTCGAGGGATCCTCGGCGTCCGTGCGATGCGACTGGTCGAGGAGCGCGGCAACCTCGTTGGCGCGGTCGTGTGCGGTCTGGAGGACGAGATCTTCGCCATCGCCTCCGACGGCATCGTCATCCGCACCAAGGTCGATCAGATCCGGGCATCCGGCCGCGACACCATGGGTGTTCGACTGATGAACATCGGTGCCGACCGCACCCTGATCGCCGTCGCACGAGCCGGTGAAACCGGCGATGACGATGTCGACGGGGATGTCGACGGGGATGTCGACGGGGATGTCGACGGGAATCTCGACGGGAATCTCGACGCTGAGGTCACCGCGGCACCGGACATGACCGATGCGCAGACCGATGACTTCACCGGCGAGTCGGGTTAGTCTGGAGCGGATGGCCAGCGAAGCGACGGACGTGACGGCGATCCCCGAAGCTGCGGGGTTGGCCCAGATCGCTCCGGGTGCTCCCACGCCCATTGGTCGACGCCTCGACGAGCCACCGCGACCCGGGGCGGCGCTGCCACCGCCGGTTCCCGCCCCTCCCCCCGTCGTGCGCGCACCAGGATCGAGCCAGTCGGCACCCCAGCGGGGGGACACTCCCGCCGAGGGGATCCCGGTTGTCGATGCATCCCCGCGGCCTCGATTGGCCCGGCTGTACGTGTCCCGGATCAATCCCTGGTCGGTGATGAAGGTCGGTTTCATGCTGTCGGTGGCGCTCGCCGTCGTCATCATCACCGCGGTGGCCGCCACCTGGTGGGTGCTGGATTTCTCCGGCACCTTCCTCACCGTGGCCCGCACCATCGACGACATCATCGGGGCGGGCACCGTGACAGTGGATGTCGAGGCGCTGTTCGCCTTCGAGCGGGTCTTCGGGGTCTCGGTGGTCATCGCGGCGGTCGAGATCGTGCTCGTCTCGGTCCTCGCGGGACTGTTCGCGATCTTGTACAACCTCACGGTGGGCATCACCGGGGGCGTGGAGGTGACCTTCTCCGATGCGGTGT
>JAGYOB010000239.1 GCA_018399515.1 Candidatus Nanopelagicales bacterium | reverse complement strand
GATGAGCAGGCGACCTATGCCGCCGCCACGATCGGTCAATGCGCCGACGCTCTCGAGGACGCATTGCGCGCGGGGCTTCCCGGCGAGGTGGATCCACCGCGGCAGTTCATGGATCTGCCCAACGGCGAGATGCTGATGATGCCCAGTCGCGTCACCGGCACCCCCACCATCAAGATCGTCACGATCCTGCATGACCCGGATGGCCCCGGGGAGCGCATCAAGGGTGTGCATCTGGTGTGCGATCCGGTGTCCTTGGCACCACGGGTGATCATGGATGCTGCTGCGCTCACAGTCATCCGCACCACGGCGATCAGCATCGTCGCCCTACGCGCTATCGCGCCAGATGATGCGCAGCGACTGGTGATCTTCGGTGCGGGCCCGCAGGGTGCAGCACACCTCGACGCGATCGCAGCGGAATGGCCGCTGACCCAGGTGACGGTCGCGGCCCGCAGGGTGGAACGCGCCGAGGCCATGGTCGCCGCGGCGCGGGAACGTCATCCGGATCTGGTGATCGAGGCGGTTGCGGCGCAGGACGCATCGGCATCCACCCCTCAGGCCGACATCATCGTGTGTGCGACAACCGCGACGACACCGGTGTTCGATGACCCCGGACACGAGGTGACGGCGATCGCAATCGGCGGACATTCGCCGACCGGCCGGGAACTACCCGGTGAGCTCGTGGCTCGATCATTCGTTGCTGTCGAGGATCGTGAGGCGGCGCTGCGCGAAGCAGGAGATGTGGTGATCCCGATCAGCGAGGGTTTGATGACCGCAGACGATATCTCCGCCGATCTGACCGATCTGGTCAATCAGGACTTCGAACTCCCCGGCTCGCGTGTCTTCAAGAGCATGGGTATGGGGTGGGAGGACGCGGTGGTCAGTGCCCGCATCGCCCGCTGATCGACAACAGGTGCCATAGCAGCAAGACGACTCACGACAGACCTGAACGACAAGGGAAGAGGAGATCTCCATGTCCACCACAACCGGCTCCACTCGCGTCATGAGCGTTGATGCCGCATGCGCGCGAGCGCAGCACGCGGCCGAGTGGTTCGCTGCATCGGATCTGTCGACTCGGGCAGGACTACTCGAGGCGATCGCGAATGCGGTGGACTCCCACATTGATGATCTCGTGCCCATCGCGATGAGCGAGAGTCACCTCGGCGAAGACCGCTTGCGCGGCGAGGTCGGACGCACGTCAGGGCAACTTCGTCTGATGGCCGCCGTCGTCCGCGATGGTGCGTTCCTCGGCGTGGTGATCGATCACGCTGATCCTTCGCTGACCCCGCCGCGCCCGGAACTACGCCGGATGAACATCCCACTCGGTCCGGTTGCGGTGTTCGCAGCAAGCAACTTCCCCTTCGCGTTCTCCACCCTCGGCGGAGACGCCGCATCGGCGCTTGCGGCCGGTTGCCCCGTCGTCGTCAAGCCCAATCCCGGGCATCCGGGCCTGTCGGACGCGATCATGGCGGTCGCCCAGGATGCGCTGGCCGCAGCCGGCGCACCCGACGGTGTCCTCGGCCTCGTCGACGAGAGCCTGCAGGCGGGGATCGATCTGGTCAACGATGATCGGATCGAAGCGGTCGCGTTCACCGGAAGCCAGCGCGGTGGATTGGCGCTGGCGAAGATCGCCGCCGAACGACCGCGGCCCATTCCGTTCTTCGGCGAACTCGGCAGCATCAACCCGATGTTCGTCACCGTCGAATATCTGGCGGGACGACAGGGTGAGATCGCTGCGGGATTCGTGGGCTCGTTCACCCTCGGGGCCGGGCAGTTCTGCACCAAGCCCGGTTTGCTCATCGCTCCACGAGACGAACAGTTGCGTTCGGCATTGACCGAGGCCGTCGGCGGCGCGCCGGGTCAGCAGATGCTCACCGACGGAATCCGCGACATGTTCCTGGCCGGGGTGGATGCGCGGATAGCAATCGACGATGTCGAGGTGCTCCACGCCGGTGGTTTCGATGAGGCGGCGGATGCGGTGCGGCCTACCCTCATGGCGGTATCTGCGTCTGCCATCCTCGCGCATCCGCAATTGCTCGAGGAATGCTTCGGCCCGATGTCGTTGCTCGTTGAATACGACGACGAGGCGCAGATGCTCAGCATCGCCGATGC
>JAGYOB010000238.1 GCA_018399515.1 Candidatus Nanopelagicales bacterium | reverse complement strand
CCGCGTACGCGGAACGTCCTGCCGTTGGCTGTTCCCTCGGGAATCTTCAGGGTCACCGTCGAGCCACCGGGAACCGGCACTTTGATCTGTGCGCCGAGGGTCGCTTCGGTGAAGGTCACCGGCACCGTGACGGTGAGGTTGTCACCCTTGCGGCCGAACACCGGATGGGACTGGACGTGCACGGTGATGTACAGGTCACCGTTCGGGCCCCCGTTCTCACCGGGGGCGCCTTTGCCCTTCAGGCGAATACGCGCACCATCCTTGACACCGGCCGGAATCCGCGCCTGCACCGTACGACTGCTCATGCCGCGACCGGAACCACGGCAACTCGGGCACGGGTCGTCGACGATCAGGCCACGGCCATGGCAGTTCGGGCACGGCTCAGCGAAGGCGAACCCTCCGGCGTTGCGTGATGTTTGCCCGGATCCATCACAGGTCGGGCACAGCCGAGGCACCGTACCGGCCTTGGCTCCGGTGCCATGGCAGGCATCGCACGCGCTCTCACTCGACAGGCGCAAAGGCACGGTCACGCCCGAGAGTGCATCGTCGAAACCCAGGGTGATCTCGCTGTCAAGATCGGCACCGCGGCGGGCACGCTGGGCTGATCGTCCCCCGCGACCGCGATTGAAGATATTGCCCAGGATGTCGCCCAGACCGCCGTCTTCTCCGCTGAACACATCCGAGAAGTCATAGGACGCACCACCGCCGCTCGTTCCGAAGCCGCCGCCGCCGGGACGGAAACCTCCGCCTCCGGCGAACAACGTGCGCGCCTCGTCGTACTCCTTGCGCTTGGCATCATCAGAGAGCACGTCATAGGCCTCGGACACGGACTTGAAGCGCTCTTCGGCGGCCTTGTCCCCCGGGTTGGCATCCGGGTGCAGTTCGCGAGCGAGTTTGCGGTAGGACTTCTTGATCTCTTCAGCCGACGCGGACTTGGACACGCCGAGAATGGCGTAGAAGTCCTTATCCAGCCAGTCCTTGTTCATGCGGTGTGTGCCTACCTCGTCTGTTCGTTACGTCAATGATTCGAAAGTTCGTGAGTGTTTCTGCGCGATCAGTCGGTCCCGGCCACGGCGACACGTGCCGGGCGGATGATGCGTTCGCCGATGCGATAGCCGGGCTGATATACCGACACCACCGTCGGCTCATCGACCCCGTCTCGCTGTTCGCTGGTGAGCGCCTCGTGCACGGTCGGGTCGAACGGCTCGTCCGGCACACCGAATCGCTCGAGTCCGAGCTTCGCGGCGACCTGTTCGAGGTTCTCGCCGACCGTTTTGAACGCACCGTCCAGCTCGCCGTGTTCCCGTGCCCGCTCAACATCGTCGAGCACCGGCAGTAGATCAGCGAGCACACCTGCGATCACGATCTCGCGTGCGGCCTCTCGGTCGCGCTCGACGCGCTTGCGGTAATTGGCGTACTCGGCGTGCACGCGGCGCAGGTCGTCGGTCAGTTCGGCAACCTTGGCTTCCGTCGCCGACAGGTCGGCCTCGACTTCCGCACCTTCGGTCGCACCCTCGGGTGCGGGAGCCACAGGCTCCCGCACCTCGAAGGTGTCCGGATCGATGCGGCGGCGGTCGTGGACGCGGATGCCCTCGGTTTCCTCGGGGTTGTCCCGGTCGGGATGCTGCGTCATCTCCTCGCCTACCTCACTTCTGGGCGTCGTTGGCGTCGTCGTCGTCGACGATTTCCGCGTCGACCACGTCGTCCTCGGCCATATCGGCCTCGGCCTGCTCAGCGCCTTCACCACCACCGGCGGCCTGGTTGGAGGCGTACATCGCCGCACCCAGAGCCTGACTGGCCTGTGCCACCTTGTCGGTGGCTGCCTTCATGCCGGGAATGTCGTTGGCTTCGATGGCCTTCTTGAGTTCATCGAGCGGACCATCGATATTGGCCTTGGCATCCGCCGGAATCTGCGCTTCATTGTCGGTGAGGAACTTCTCGGTCTGATACACCAGCGCCTCGGCGGTGTTCTTGACCTCGATCTCCTCACGCAGCCGCTTGTCCTCCTCGGCGTGCTGCTCAGCCTCACGCATCATCCGATCGATGTCGTCCTTGCTCAGCGAGCTGCCACCGGTGATCGTCATCGACTGTTCCTTGCCCGTGGCCATGTCCTTCGCAGACACGTGCACGATGCCGTTCGCGTCGATGTCGAAGGTCACCTCGACCTGCGGCACTCCACGCGGTGCCGGCGGCAGACCGGTGAGTTCGAACGTGCCCAGCCGCTTGTTGTACGCGGCCATCTCGCGCTCGCCCTGGTACACCTGGATGAGCACGCTGGGCTGGTTGTCGTCAGCGGTGGTGAAGATCTCGCTGCGCTTGGTGGGGATCGTGGTGTTGCGCTCGATCAGCTTGGTCATCACGCCACCCTTGGTCTCGATACCCAGGCTCAGCGGGGTGACATCGAGCAGCAGGACGTCCTTGACCTCGCCCTTGAGCACACCGGCCTGCAGGGCCGCACCGATCGCGACGACCTCATCGGGGTTGACACCCTTATTGGGATCCTTGCCGGTGAGCTCCTTGACCAGTTCGGCTACCGCAGGCATACGCGTGGATCCACCGACGAGAACGACCTGATCGATATCGGCCACCTTGATGCCGGCATCCTTCACGACCGCCTCGAACGGAGACTTGGTGCGATCCAGCAGATCGCGGGTCATCTGTTCGAACTGCGCCCGGCTCAAGGATTCGTCCAGGTGCAGCGGACCATCGGCACTGGCGGTGATGTAGGGCAGGTTGATCGAGGTCTGCATCGAGCTCGACAGTTCGATCTTGGCCTTCTCGGCTGCTTCACGCAGGCGCTGCATGGCCATCTTGTCTTTGCTCAGGTCGACGCCGTGGGCGTTCTTGAACTGGGTGACCAGCCACTCGACGACCTTGTCGTCCCAGTCGTCGCCACCGAGGTTGTTGTCACCGCTGGTGGCTTTGACTTCTACGACACCATCGCCGATCTCCAGCAGTGACACGTCGAAGGTGCCACCACCGAGGTCGAAAACCAGGATCGTCTGCTCGGCGTCGCCCTTGTCCAGACCGTAGGCCAGCGCCGCCGAGGTCGGCTCGTTGATGATGCGCAGCACGTTCAGTCCGGCGATCTCGCCGGCTTCCTTCGTGGCTTGACGCTGGGCGTCCGAGAAGTACGCCGGCACGGTGATGACCGCATCGGTCACAGTGTCACCCAGGTAGGCCTCAGCGTCGCGCTTGAGCTTCATCAGCGTGCGCGCGGAGATCTCCTGCGCGGTGTAGGGCTTGTCGTCGATGTCGACGGTCCAGGTGGTGCCCATGTGGCGCTTAACGGACCGGATCGTGCGGTCGACGTTGGTGACGGCCTGGCGCTTGGCGACCTCGCCGACGAGCACCTCGCCGTTCTTG
>JAGYOB010000237.1 GCA_018399515.1 Candidatus Nanopelagicales bacterium | reverse complement strand
AAGGAGCGCGAGCGTGCGCTCATAGGCGTCGATGCAGTCGGGGTGCACCTGTGTCTCGGCGATCACCGGGTCCCGATAGCAGCCGATGCGCAATGTGCCCGGCTCATGGTTGGCGGCCGACAGGAACGATTCGCTCGGCGGTGCGGCCACGAACGGATCGTCGGGATACCCGCCGGACATCGCGTCGAGCAGGGCCGCAGCATCGCGCACCGTGCGCGCGATCGGACCCTGCACCGCGAGTTCACCGAGGCCTTCGGGCAGGGGGCCGTTGGACACCCGTCCGCGCGCAGGCTTGATACCCACCAACCCGCAGACACTGGCCGGGATCCGGATGGAGCCCCCGCCATCGGACCCCTGCGCGATCGCAGCCAGCCCGGCTGCGACCGATGCGGCTGCTCCCCCACTCGAACCGCCCGCCGAACGGGTCAGATCCCACGGGGTGCGAGCCGCGGGTGCGATGTCGTTCTCGGTGTAGCACGGCAGACCGAATTCGGGAGTGTTCGTGGTGCCGGTGAAGACCAACCCTTCCTGGCGCATCCGGGCGACGACGTTGTCGTCAGCGGTCGCGGTGATCTGCAGCGCCTTCGATCCGAACGTGCAGCGCACTCCGGCCACCTGGTTGAGATCCTTCGTCGGGCACACGACCCCGATCAGAGGGGATAGTTCGGTATCACCCGACGTCGATGCGATGAGGTCATCGACGGTTCGCGCCTGCTCGAGTGCGGCCTCAGGGGTCAGGGTGATGAAAGCACCCACCGCGGCGTTGAGGCTGTCACTACGGCGCAGGTAGTGGTCGGTGAACTCGACCGCACTCACCTCACGGGAGCGGATGGCCGCCGCCTGCTCGAGGGCGGTGAGGTCATGGAGTGCGGCCATATCGCAAGCCTAGGCCCGATCCCGTGGCGCGAATCGGAGTGCCCGAGCACACAGGCGCCGCCTACGGTGTGCCCATGGTGGTAGCCGCAGCCGACACCCCGATCGATCGCGTGACCCGTGCCTGCCGGGCTCTGCACGTCAACGGTGGCCCGTTGCCGGTCGGTGAACTGGCCACCATCGCCGGGTGCAGCACGCGTCAGATGCAGCGGGACTTCGCCGAGGTTCTGGGCACAACACCGGCCGATTACGGTCGCTGCGTGCGCACCGACGCAGCCCGGATCGCCCTACGCGACACCGACAGCGTCACCGAGGCGATCTTCGATGCCGGTTACGGGTCGGTTCGGGCGTTCTATGAGGAGACCGCGCGACGGCTGGGCATGACCCCGAAGGACTACGCGCAGGGCGCTCCCGCGCACATTCTGCTGTGGTCGGCGATATCGACTCGCATCGGTGACGTGATCGCCATCGCATCACCACGTGGCCTGTGTCGGGTTGTCATCGGCGACGCGCACGAGTTACTCGAGCCGACCCTGGCCGAGTTCCCTGCCGCGACCTTGGTGCGTGATGACGATGCGATGGTCGATGTGATGCGTGCTCTATCGGCGATCGCCGACGGAGTCGATGCGCCCGATCTACCGATGCTGGTCACCGGCACCGCTTTCCAAGCACGCGTATGGGCAGCATTGCGCCAGATCCCCGCCGGTGAGACGCGCACGTATTCCGAGGTCGCCGCGGCGATCGGCGAGCCTCAGGCGGTGCGCGCGGTGGCGAATGCGTGCGGCGCGAACCCCGCCGCCTTGGCGATCCCCTGCCACCGGGTGATCCGCACCGACGGCTCCCTCGGTGGTTATCACTGGGGCCTGGAAGTCAAGGAGGCTCTACTCGCCAGTGAACGCACGGGTGAGTGCACTGGTTAGGGTCGAGCATGTGAACTCAGTTTCCTATCCCACTGCCCCTCGTGTGGATCTCGTCGAGACCCTGCACGGCCGCGCGGTCCCCGACCCCTACCGCTGGCTGGAGGACTCCG
Source organism: Candidatus Nanopelagicales bacterium (assembly GCA_018399515.1). GTDB lineage: Bacteria > Actinomycetota > Actinomycetes > S36-B12 > S36-B12 > M55B157. The sequence continues at coordinate 3,129 of JAGYOB010000237.1, read as the reverse complement.
CGGACGAACGCACCACCGCCTGGCGTTCGGCGCAGGCTGAGTTGTTCGCCGCCGAGGCCGACTCCTGGTCGATGCGGGACACCTTCGCCGACCGCATCGGTGCACTCATGGGTTCGGGCACGGTATCCCCGCCGTATTTTCGCGGCGAGCGGCGATTCTTCCTCCGGCGCGATCCCGGCCAGCAGTTCGCCGTGCTCTACACGATCGACCCGGGCAGTGACACCGAGCGGGTCCTCATCGACCCGATGGCCCTCGACCCCGATGGGCTGACGACCCTCGACGCTTGGCAGCCGAGCAAGGAGGGCGACCGGATCGCCTATCAGATCAGCGTCGGCGGTACCGAGGAATCGGTGGTCTACGTCATGGACGTGGCCACCGGCGAGACGATCGATGGCCCGATCGATCGCTGCCGGTATTCCCCGATCGCCTGGCTGCCCGGCGGTGAGGCGTTCTATTACGTGCGGCGATTGCCTCCCGAGGAGTTGCCCGATAGCGAGATCAACTTCCACCGTCGGGTGTTCTTGCACACGGTGGGCGCCGACGCTGACTCGGATGATCTGGTCTTCGGTTCGGGCATGACGATGACGAACTACTACGGCGTCGAGGTCAGCCGAGACGGCCGATGGTTGCAGGTGTCGTCATCGGAGGGCACCGAACCGCGTAACGACCTGTGGATCGCGGATCTGTCGACATCCACCCCGCAGGCACCGGCGTTCACGCTCGTCCAGGGCGATATCGACGCCCAGACCGGGATCGACATCGGTCGCAATGGCCTGTTCTATGTCGCGACCGACCTCGACGCGCCACGCGGGCGCATTTGCGTGACCGAACCCGACCATCCCCAATCGCAGCATTGGCGCGACCTGATCGTCGAGGATGACGAAGCCGTCATCGACGGATTCGCGATCCTCGACGGACCCGAGCTCATGCGCCCGTTTCTGCTGCTGGTGCGCACACGACACGTAGTGAGCGAATTGAGCGTGCACGACCTCGACACCGGCGAACTGCTGCACACGATCGACCTGCCCGGGGCGGGCACGCTCATGGGCCCGGTGGAACGCCCCGATGGTGGCCCGGTGGTGTGGCTGGTCTACACCGATCACACCACGGTGCCGACGATCTATTCCTTCGATGCGCGCACGATGGCTCTCGAGGTCTTCGCGCTACCGCCGGGGGTCGTCGACGTGCCGGCCGTGCACTCGCGCCAGGTGACCTACACCAGTGCCGATGGCACCGACGTGCGCATGTTCATCATCTCCCCCACCGATGAATCCGATCGGCCGCGCCCAACGATTCTGTACGGCTACGGCGGTTTCGGGATCCCGATGTCGCCGGGTTATTCGGCGACCATCCTGTCGTGGGTCGAGGCCGGTGGCGTGTGGGCGATCGCCAACCTGCGCGGTGGCGGCGAAGAAGGCGAGCAGTGGCATCGCGACGGGATGCTGGGCAAGAAGCAGAACGTCTTCGATGACTTCCACGCGGCAGCCGAATGGTTGATCGCGAACGGTTGGACGACGCGCGAGCAACTCGCGATCAACGGTGGTTCGAATGGTGGATTACTCGTCGGAGCCGCGATGACGCAGCGCCCGGACCTGTACAACGCCGTGATCTGTGTCGCCCCGTTGTTGGACATGATCCGCTACACGACGTCCGAACTCGGGCCAACCTGGACCGTCGAATACGGCGATCCCGATGACCCCGAGCAATTCGGTTGGCTCATCGACTATTCGCCGTATCACAATGTCGCAGGCGGAACCGACTATCCCGCAACCATGTTCGTCGCCTTCGACAACGACACCCGCACCGATCCGATGCACGCGCGCAAGATGTGCGCGGCCGTGCAGCATGCGACGACCGGCGAACGACCGATCGTGATCCGGGCCGAGGGAGATGTCGGACACGGCATGCGGTCGATCTCCCGGGCTGTCGATGAATCGGCCGATATCGTGGCCTTCGCAGCGCGCTGGACGGGCCTGGACTCTACGAGTTCGGACACCGCCGACTAGCCGGAGGCACACGCCATGGAGAGCACCGACGACACCTCGCCGTTCCTGCAGTTCTGGGCGAGTCTCGACGTCATCCCCCTGGATGAGGTCGTGCGCATCGTCATCATCATCACCGTCGCACTCATCGCCCACATCGTCGTCTCCAAGATCATCCGTTCTTTCGTGCACCGGACGATCGTGAAGGCCCCGGCCAAGCAGAAGGCCAACCGCAGCAAGCTGGAGAATTCCGACGACATCGTCGATCAGCAACTCGAGGAACGCACGGTCCAGCGCGCCCAGGCCTTCGGCACCCTCCTGCGCAGCATGGCGGTGATCATCATCTGGACCATCGCCGGGATCACGATCCTGGCGATCATCGGCATCAACGTGACACCGATCCTGGCCAGCGCCGGAGTCGCCGGCGTGGTGATCGGCTTCGGCGCCCAGACCCTCGTCGCCGACTACCTCGCCGGCATCTCGATGATCTTCGAGGATCAGCTCGGCATCGGCGACGTGGTGGATACCGGGCAGGTCCTCGGCGTCGTCGAAGAGGTCGCGCTGCGGTACACCCGGATCCGCGACTTCTACGGGACTGTCTGGTACATCCGCAATGGCCAGATGCAGTTCGTCGCCAACCAGTCGCAGGGGTGGACCTATGTACTGGTGGACATGCAGGTGGCCTTCGACACCGATCTCAATCGGTTGCGCGACGTGGTCAATGCCGAAGGCAAGCGCCTGCTCGAGGAGAAAGGCCCTCATGGCGACCTGCTGGAGGCCCCCTTCTTCGGCGGGGTCGAAGCCGTTGCCGGCGATGCGGTCACCGTGCGCGTCATGGGGCGGATCCGGCCACCCAATCAGTTCGCGGTGATCCGCGAGGTCCGGGGCGCGATGAAAGCCGCCTTCGACGCCCACGGAATCGACGTCCCCCAGCAGATCATCCAGATCGACGAGATGCCAAGGCGGTCGGCAGGCCCCACACTGGACTCATGAGTCGCCTCTGCTTGGTCACCGGGGCCACCGGATACGTCGGCGGCCGCCTCATCCCCCGACTCCTCGAGGCCGGCCGGCGGGTGCGAGTCCTGGCCCGACACCCTGAGCGCCTGCGCGACCTGCCGTGGTTCGACGACATCGAGATCATCACCGG
>JAGYOB010000236.1 GCA_018399515.1 Candidatus Nanopelagicales bacterium | reverse complement strand
TCGGCGTACGACGTGCGACCCTCCAGCGCCGACGAGGTCAAGAGCATGGGTGGCACGTTCATCACCCTCGATCTCGAAACTCTCGAGGGAGCCGGTGGCTATGCCCGCGAGATGACCGAGGAGCGCTCGGCTCGACAGCGCGAACTCCTCACTCCCTACATCGCCGATTCGAATGCGGTCATCACCACCGCATCGGTACCCGGTCGCACCGCGCCGCTGCTGGTCACCCGATCGATGGTCTCCACCATGAAACCCGGCTCCGTCGTGGTGGATCTGGCCGCCGAATCGGGTGGAAACGTCGAAGGTTCCGTGGCCGGTGAGGTCGTCGACATCGATGGCGTGACCGTCTGGGGCGGCAAAGACGTCGCAAGCGAGATGCCGGTGCACGCCTCGCAGTTGTACGCGATGAACGTCTTCGCGCTCATCAGCCCATCGATCGATGAGGGTGCCATCAGCATCGATATCGACGACGAGGTCTACGACGGCTGCGCGGTGGTGTTTAACGGACACATCCGTAACGAAGCGGCGATCGCCGCACTGGGAGGTGCGTGAGTCATGGATGGTGTCGCGCTGCTGACGATCTTCATCCTGAGCATCTTCGTCGGCTTCGAAGTCGTCTCGAAGGTCTCGGCTGTCTTGCACACACCGCTGATGTCGGGGGCCAATGCCATCCACGGCATCGTGCTCATCGGCGGCATCATCGTCACCGGTTCCGCCGAGACACCGCTGGAGTTGATTCTCGGCGCGCTCGCTGTGCTACTGGGCGCGATCAATCTCGTGGGCGGATTCGTCGTGACCGACCGGATGCTGGAGATGTTCAAACCGAAGAAGACTGCCGCCAAGGACGGTGAGGTATGAGCAACCCCACCTGGGCGCAACTGACCAACCTGGGCGTAGCCGTTCTGTTCATCCTGTCCCTGAAAGCCCTCTCGTCGCCCAAGACCGCTCGGCTTGGAACGATCGTTGGCGCCGCAGGTGCCGTCATCGCGACGGTCATCTTGTTCTTCACCGGGATCGAGTTGGACAACCTCGCGGTCATCATCGCGATGATCGTCATCGGTTCGGTCATCGGTGCGGTCTCGGCCCGCCGGGTGAAGATGACCGCGATGCCGCAGATGGTGGCGCTGTTCAACGGTGTCGGCGGTGGTGCCGCCGGCCTCATCGCGGTCGTGGAGTTCCTGCACGCCAAAGACGATGCAACCGCGTTGTTTTGGATCTTCACCGTCGTGACCGTCATCATCGGCTCGGTGGCGTTCTCCGGATCGATCGTGACCTACCTGAAGTTGCAAGAACTCATGACGACACGTCCGGTGGTCATCCCCGCGGGCAAGTGGGTGACGATTCTGGTCGCCGCGGCGCTCGTCGTGTTCGCCATCTGGGGCATCATCGACCCGCAGTTCTGGATCATCCTGATCCTGCTGGCCCTGTCACTGATCTTCGGTGTGCTGTTCGTCCTACCCGTCGGCGGGGCTGACGTTCCCATCGTCATCTCGCTGCTCAACGCTCTGACCGGCCTCGCCGTCGCGGCATCGGGCTATGTGCTCGACAACGTGCTGCTCCTCATCGCCGGCACACTGGTCGGCGCATCGGGCACGCTACTGACGACGATGATGGCCAAAGCGATGGGCCGCCCGCTCACCGCGACGCTGTTCGGTGCGTTCTCCGGAACGACAGCCGGGAGCGCCGGCCCCGGTTCGGATCGCCCGGTGCGGTCGAGTTCGCCGCAGGATGTCGCGATCATGCTCGGGTACGCCGACAAGGTGATCTTGGTCCCCGGCTACGGTCTGGCTGTGGCGCAAGCGCAGTCCACCCTGCGCGAACTCGCCGATCTGCTCGCCGAGCGCGGCATCGACGTCGATTACGCGATTCATCCGGTCGCCGGTCGCATGCCCGGACACATGAACGTGCTGCTCGCTGAAGCCAATGTGCCGTATGAGCAGCTCAAGGAGATGGACGAGATCAACCCGGAGTTCTCGGCCACCGACGTGGTGCTCGTGGTGGGTGCTAATGACGTGGTGAACCCGGCGGCGCGCACCGATCAGAGCGCACCGATCTACGGCATGCCGATTCTCGACGTCGATACTGCCGGTCAGGTGGTGTTCCTCAAACGATCGATGCGCCCGGGTTTCGCGGGCATCGAGAACGAGCTGCTCTTCGACCCGAAGACGACACTGCTGTTCGGCGACGCCAAGGAGAGCCTGACGAAGGTCGTTGCTTCCCTGAAAGCGCTCTAGAGCAACCGGTCAGACGCTGCCGTACAGCCGATCCCCCGCATACGTCGTCTCTTCAATCGGGGCCGATGCCACTAATCCGTCTTGGATGCATGCCGCAATACCTTCACGGACGAGTAAACGTACTTCATCGAGCGTGTCTCCACCTGCGATGAAGCCGTCGATGTCAGGGCTCTCAGCCCACCAGTGACCATCTTCTTCGTGATACGTGACACGGATGCCCATCGGTATTCACCCCTTTCCGAGGAGCCGAAGCGCTTCGTCGACGTCCAAACCGATCACGCTGACAAGTATCTTGCGAACACCACCGGGAGGAATCGTACGCCCGTCATGGTACGAAACGAGAATTCTTGGTCTCCCAGGGGATTCCAAGTGGCGATGTGAGCCCCGTTGACGGACGATCTTGTAGCTCAGAGGCTTCCTCCGGAGTACAGCAAGTAACTCCGCTGACTTCATCGAAGGAAATTCCGCCACCAACTCATGGTGGCCTAAGCAAAGCCCCTTCTGATTTTCTTATCCACAGCGAAAGCGGTGACCAAGTCACACAGAACCGTACAGCCGATCCCCCGCGTCACCGAGGCCCGGCACGATGTAGCCGACATCATTGAGGTGCTCATCAAGTCCCGCCATCACGACGGTCACATCGGCATCACGATCGGCGAATGCACTCTCCACATGAGCCAATCCTTCTGGCGCAGCGAGCAGCACGATCGCGGTGACATCTCGCGCACCGCGATCGAGCATGAGTTCCACCGCCGTGACCAAAGTTCCGCCCGTCGCCAACATCGGGTCCAGCACGAAAACCTGGCGTCCGGTGAGATCGGTCGGAATGCGCTCGGCGTACGTGGACGCCAACAGCGATTCCTCATCGCGCACCATGCCGAGGAACCCGACCTCGGCGGTCGGGATCAAACGAAGCATCCCGTCGAGCATGCCCAGACCGGCACGCAGGATCGGCACGACCATGGGGCGCGGCTTCGTCAGGTGCACACCGGTCATGGCGGCCACGGGCGTGACGATGTCGTAGGGCCGGGTGCTCAGGCCCCGCGTCGCCTCATAGGCGAGGAGGGTGACCATCTCGTCGACGAGGTTGCGGAATGTCGCCGAATCGGTCGTCGCATCCCGCAGGACGGTCAACTTATGGGCAAGGAGCGGGTGTTCCACCACAAGACTGCGCACGGTTGCTGAGGCTACCGGGTGTTGCCGCGGGCCGCGGCGTGGAACGATAGCCCCGGCAGCCAGGTGGCGGCCGTGCGACGAGAGGGCTGAACCGCTATGGACTACGAGGACGACGAGGTCGACTTCGCCATCGCGGCGTGGCGCGAAGATGGTCAGTGGTCTGCTGCAGCACTGCCACCGCGTGCCGTGGAAACCCTCGGTGGATTTGTCACCGCGCTTCGCCAATTGGCGGGAGAGGGTGGCGTTCTCGGTTACGTCGCGATCGCTGATGAGTGCTTCATCGCCGTTCGCATTCCACCCGACGGGGTGGCTCGCATCCTGCTCTCGGACGCCAACTGCGCCTACGACTACGACCTCGCCGAAGAAGCCCTCGACCTGCTCGACATCGAGTTGCCCGATGACGAGGACGAGTTCGACGACATCGAACCGATCGGTGATTTGGCGTACGCGGCAGACTTCGGTCTCGATGCTGATGCGGTGGAACTGATCTGCCTCAACGAGGACGCTCTGGCCGAAGAGCAGGTGGCCCAGATGGCTCGTCGTCTGGGCTTCGGCGACCAGTTCGCGGCGGTTTTGCGCACGCTGGGGCGCTAAGCCCAATGCACCATCTCACCGATGTCGAGGCCGTCGGGCGTGCCCTCGATCTGGCCCGATCGGTCACCGCACCTGATGATGACGTTCCCGTGGGCGCGGTGGTGCTCGATGCGACCGGCACCGTGATCGGGCAGGCCGTCAATGAACGCGAGGCCAGCGGCGATCCGACGGCGCACGCCGAGGTGCTGGCGATTCGCCGGGCGGCCAGCACCTTGGACTCCTGGCGTCTTGATGGCTGCACGATCGCAGTGACGTTGGAGCCCTGCCCGATGTGCGCTGGCGCGATCGGCTTGGCGCGCATCGATCGGGTGGTGTTCGGTGCGTGGAACGACACCTACGGAGCTGCTGGATCGGCCTGGGATCTGCTGCGCGATCGTCGACTCGCTCACCGTCCCGAGGTGGTCGGCGGTGTCTTGGAAGCCGAGTGCGGTGACCTCGTCCGGGAGTTCTTCGCCCGCCACCGGGGGTGATCCCACCCCGATGTGAGGTGTGTACCCTCGTCGGCGGTGGCGTGTCCGAGCGGCCAAAGGAGCGCGCCTCGAAAGCGCGTGTGG
>JAGYOB010000235.1 GCA_018399515.1 Candidatus Nanopelagicales bacterium | reverse complement strand
GATCACCGCGATGGGGCCGGCGATGATGATGTTGATTCCCAACGCGGTGGTCAAGACGAGAGCTGTGAACGCACCGAGGGTGAGTAGTTCGCCGTGGGAGAAGTTCGTCAAGCCGGTCGTGCCGAAGATGAGGCTCAGGCCCAGCGACGCCAACGCGATGACGAAAGACAGGACGACACCACCTACGAGCAGCTGGGTGACGCGCTGAAGCGTGATCCCCGAGCCACCGCCGCCACCCCCGCCCTCACCAAGCCGGAAGATCACGGTCTTGTCCCGGGTCAGAATGCTGACCTCGCGGACATTGCCGTCGATGACAGGTTGGGTGACCGTGGCCTCGTCGAGGGTCACGGTCACGACCGTGTTGGCAGGCACGGGCACCAGAGCAAGACCTTCATCGTCGGTGGTGCCCGCAGCCGAATAGCCATCGGGGGCTTCCACGGTGACCGAGGCACCGGGGATCGCATTGCGCTCCTCGTCTTGCACCCGGACGGTCAGTTGCAGATCCTCTGCGGAGGCCGGTGGTGCCAGGCCCACGCTCACGCCGAATCCGAGGAGTCCGACGATGAGGAGCCTCAGGAGCCATCGGGGGGATATTCCTCTCGCGCTCCGCTGCACACGTCCTCCTCGTCGATCTGTGCTGGTCTGCGTCGTCGTGGGTCTCATCGTCTGGCTCGTCGTCTATCTGGTCTGTCTCGTGTCTCGTCTATCTCGTTTGTCGTCGATCCCGTCGTCTGGGACCGGCGTCGATCCCGTTCCCACGTTCGCCAGACACTACCGATCCTGACAGGGACAGCGTTGCGAACCGTCAGCGAGCATATCTGCGGAGGTCATCACCGTGGCAGGAATTCGTGACCTTTAGGTCACGATCCCGTCGCATCGCGTTCACCTAGGCCCCACCGTGCTGGGTCAAGCAACGTCCCGCAGCAGACATGTCAGGCGTGCCGTGCAGATCCGCTCACCCTCCTCGTCGGTGATCACGATGTCATAACTGGCCAGGGTTCGTCCCAGACTCAAAGGGGTGGCGACGGCCGTGACGTAGCCGTCGCGGGCGCTGCGGTGGTGGGTGCAGGACAACTCGATGCCGACGGCGAATCGACCCTCGCCGGCGTGCATGTTCGAGGCGACGGAGCCCACCGACTCCGCCAGGACAGCGCTGGCACCGCCGTGGAGGAGTCCGAAGGGCTGGGTGTTGCCTGCGACGGGCATGCGGGCGACGGTCCGCTCCGAGCCGACCTCGAGCCACTCGATGCCCATGCGCTCACCGAGGCCGCCCCTGTCCATGGCGATGATGTTCTGCAGTGGCGACCCGGTCGTCGTGTCTTCGGTCATGAGGCCACAGCCTAGGATCGACGGGTATGAGCGCGCGGGGCAAGGCCGAAAGTTCCGATGAGGGTGGCCGATTCCTGCTGTTGGATGGGCACTCGCTGGCGTATCGAGCGTTCTACGCGCTGCCTGAGGAGAACTTCTCCACCTCGACCGGCCAGGCGACGAATGCGGTCTACGGCTTCGCGTCCATGTTGATCAACACGCTGCGTGATGAGAAGCCCACGCACGTCGCGGTCGCTTTCGATGTTTCCCGGACCACGTTTCGAACCGAGACATATCCGGAATACAAAGCGAACCGGGCGAAGAGTCCCGAGGGGTTCAAAGGCCAGGTCGATCTCATTCGCGACCTGCTCGATGCCCTGGGGATCACGCGTCTGGAAGTCCCCGGTTATGAAGCCGATGACATCCTGGCGACCCTGGCCACGCAGGCGCAGGGACAAAACCTGGAGACCTTCATCGTCACCGGCGATCGGGACGCTTTGCAGTTGGTGAGTGGCTCGGTGACGGTCCTCTATCCGCGCAAGGGAGTGTCCGATCTCGCGCGGATGACACCCGAAGCGGTCGTCGAGAAATACGGACTGACGCCGGACCAGTACGCGGATTTTGCCGCCCTTCGCGGGGATCCCAGCGACAATCTGCCCGGGATCCCCGGGGTGGGTGAGAAGACGGCGACGAAGTGGATCACGACCTACGGGAATCTGACCGGTCTCGTCGATCACGTCGATGAGGTCACGGGCAAGGTGGGGGCCGCGCTCAGGGAGGCGCTGCCGCAGGTGCTGGTGAATCGTCGGCTCACTGAACTGGTCCGCGATGTGCCGCTGGATGTGCAACCCGCGGATTGCCTGCTGGCTGCGGCGGATCCGGCCAGGGTCGAGCAGATCCTGGAAGCTTTGGAGTTCCGCGCCCTGCGTGATCGCATCCGCGCGGTCCTGGGGACGGATTCACAGCCGGCGGAGGCTCAGTCGGTGTCCGAGCGGGTTCGGGTCGCCCTGGAACCGGGCGACTGGTGGGCATGGCTGAAGACGGTGGAGGCTGCGGCTGTGGCGTTCGCCGGCGACTGGGGTTCGGGAACGGGGCGCATCACCCACATCGCCTTCTGCCCGACATCTGCGCAGGCAGCGGACGAAAGCGGGCCGATCGCCATCGCCCAGATGTCGCAGCTTGGGCAAGAGGATCTGCAGGGCATCCGGACCTGGTTTGCCGATCCGAACACCAGCGTCATCGGCCATGACATCAAGGGGCCGCTCCTGGCTACTTTGGCCGAAGACTGGCTGGTGAACGGGATCGTGTTCGACACCGGCCTCGCGGCCTACATCCTGGCACCGGGACAGCGGGGTCCCACTCTCGAGGACCTCGCCGTCCGGTATCTGAACCGGTCCCTTGTCGTGAGCGATGCGGCGGGTGATCAACTGTCGCTGGGTGATGAACCCAGCGATGGCGTGGTGGAGCGACTCGCCGACGAGGCCGCGGTGATCGCGACGCTGCACCCGGTGTTGTGCGATCGGTTGACGAGTGTCGAGGGAACGGATCTCCTCACCGACATAGAGTTGCCGGTCACCACGATCCTCGCGCGGATGGAACATGCGGGCATCGCCGTCGATACCGGGCGGCTCCGGGGTCTCTCGGATCGCTTCGCAGCCCAGGCTGGGCAATGGCAGGATCAGGCGTTCAGGATCGCCGGTCGCGAATTCACCATGGGATCGCCGAAACAGTTGCAGCAGATCCTTTTCGACGAACGTGGCCTGCCGAAGACCAAGAAGATCAAGACCGGGTACACAACGGATGCCGAGAGCCTGCACAGCCTCTACGTGCAGACGGAAGATCCGATCCTGGAGTGCATCCTCGGCTGGCGGGATGTCACCAAACTCCGCCAGACCGTAGACGGCCTCATCCCCCTGATCGACGCATCGGGGCGCATTCACACCACGTTCCAGCAGACGGTCACGTCAACCGGCCGGTTGTCCAGCAGCGACCCCAACCTGCAGAACATCCCGATTCGCACGGATGCTGGTCGCCAGATTCGTGGCTGTTTCGTTGTGGGTGAGGGGTATGCGACGTTGCTCACCGCCGACTACAGCCAGATCGAGATGCGGATCATGGCGCACCTGTCTCAGGATGCCGGATTGATCGCAGCGTTCGCTGAGGGTGAAGACCTGCATTCCACGGTCGCCGCGAGAGTCTTCGACGTGGCACCGGCTGATGTCGATCCGGAGATGAGACGCCGGATCAAGGCGATGTCGTACGGACTGGCCTACGGGCTGTCCTCCTATGGGTTGGGCCAGCAACTGGGTATCGATCCCGGTGAAGCCAAGGTGCTCATGGATGAGTATTTCGCCCGATTCGGTGGCGTCCGGGACTATTTGGGGCACGTGGTCGATGAGGCGCGTTCCACGGGGTTCACCGAAACGATGATGGGTCGTCGTCGATATCTGCCTGATCTGACCAGCGACCAACGCCAACGCCGAGAGATGGCCGAGCGGATGGCGCTCAATGCGCCGATCCAGGGCTCGGCGGCCGACATCATCAAGATCGCGATGATCGGGGTGTCCCGACGATTCGACGAAGAGGGGTTGGCCTCGAGGCTGCTGCTGCAGGTTCATGACGAGCTCGTCGTCGAGGTTGCCCCCGGTGAAGTGGATGCGGTGCGCGAGATCGTGGTGGCCACGATGGGGGCGGCGATGGACCTGGATGTGCCTTTGGACGTCTCGGTCGGTGTGGGCGATACCTGGGAATCGGCCGGACACTGAACGCGTCGAACGAGGGCGTTTCGAGTTGAACCAGAGGGCATTGATTCGGCAATCTTGCGGTCATACGCCGTTCACCCGTGCCAGACTGCCGCGCATGCGCCGTCATGCCGTCATCGCATCCCTTGCTGCCACCGCTCTGGTCATCGCCGGTTGTTCAGCCGCTGCTTCGGCTCCTCAGCGCGATACCAGCACGGATGTCCCGTACACCGGATGTGATTCGGTGGCCTGCACCGGAACGATCGAGGGGGCCGAGTATGAGATCGTCATGCCCGAAACGTGGAACGGCACTCTGCTGATCTATTCCCACGGATACCGGCCCGCGCAGCCCTTCCCGCCCACGTTCGACCCGGTGGTCACCACGGCGGCACCAGCGCCAGGCTGGGACGCCGGTGATCGATCCATCGGCGAGGAATTACTTGAACGGGGCTATGCCCTCGCCGGCTCGTCGTACGCGTCCAATGGCTGGGCCGTGGAGGACGGCGTCGCGGCCGCCGGTCAGATCTACGACTTCTTCAGTGAGAACATCGCAACCCCGAACCGGACACTGGTGTGGGGTGACTCTCTCGGCGGGCTGATCACGGCCATGCTCGCAGAGCAGGACAGCGATTGGATCGATGGCGCTGCGCCGCTGTGCGGGGTTGTCGCGGGAATGGTGGCGAATATCGACCTGGCGCTTGACGCCGCGTACGGGATCCAGCAATTGCTGTACCCGCAGATGAAGATCGCTGACTACACGACCTATGAAGAAGCCGTACTCGCGTGGGAAGGCGCGGCGTCGCGGATTCTGGCCGGCGCCCAGGAACAAAACCCCGAGGTGATTGCGAAGATTCTCACGATCGCGGCGATCACGGATGCTCCAAGTAGAACGGGAACCTTCGATGGGGCCGACCTGGTCAGCCAGATTTCCGGAACGGTAGAGAACCTCCTTACCGTTCTTGGTTATGCCACCGTCGGACGGTACGACATCGAGCAGCGCTACGGCGGAAACGTGTCGGGCAATGAGCTCGCTGACTATGCGGCACGCATGAGTGAGAGCGAGATTCAAGCCATCGACACCATCGGTGGCGAGGGTGCCGCCCAGAGGTTCGTCGACATCTTGGACAACGGTCCCAGGGTGGCCGCGGACCCGACAGCTCGCGCAGCCGCACTCGAGCGCGGGGGCAACCCGACCGGTCGCATCCAGGTTCCGGTGATCACGATGCACACCGCGTACGACTGGGTGATCGTGCAGAACGAGACGTTCTATCGCGACCGTTTCGACGCTGCTGCTGCCGGTGGCCTGGCCCGCGCGGACATGGTGCAGACATTCACCGTCCCACCACCGGAGTTCTCGCCTGAGGCCGGTGCCCCCTATGGGGCTGGACACTGCAACTTCACTGCCCAATCGCGGATAGCGGTGGTCGAGCTCCTCGATCGGTGGGTTCGCGAAGGCGTGTACCCCGCTCAGGCGGCGATCGCCGAAGCGATGGGTTCGCAGAGCGGATACGACCCGCTGTTTCTTCCCGGTCCATGGCCAGCCCCCGAGGCCGTCGTTCCCGTGGGCTGAAGTACACGGGGCAACTGCGAAGGCGTCCGTCGCGACAGTGTGGGAATTACCGGGACCGGCGAGCGGTGCGTTCGTGGATGACGGCGTGGATGAGGCCGGTCACGACGAGGGCGGCGCCCGATAGAGCCGTCGCGGTAGCCAGGCCGGCGATGCTGCGTGGCAGCACAACGATGGCCAATACGAACAGGAGGGCGATGGCCGCCCACACCGCGATGACGGCAAGCCGGTCATCGATGGCGAGTCGGGATAGCAGGAGTGCCTGGGCGAGTGAGAATAGGGCGCCGATGCAGGAGAACAGCCACGCGAGAGGTACCAGCGAGGTGTAGTCGGGGCCTCCTGCCACGCCTACGGCCAACTCCGGCAGCAGTGCTGTCGCAAGCACGACCAGACTCCCGAGGCCACCGACTGCCGCAACGGTAACCAGCAGCGCCCGCGATCGGCGCGCATCGGCCAATCGCGGAAACGCGACGACCCCGACGAACTGCGGTAGCCAGAAGGCCACCTTGGCGATGACCGCACCCACGCCGTAAATCCCCGCATCGGTGGCATCGAGAAGGGCGCGGGCGAGGATGACGTCGACGTTGGTCAGGATGAACAGCGCAAATAAAGCGTGGGTAGCGTGGGCGACCTGCCCGAGCAGATTCTCGATCCGCGCGTGCCCCCGGGGGGACAGTGACCGCACGACGCCACGGCCGACGAGAGCACCCAGCGAGGTGCCCAGGAAGATCCCGATAACCGTTGCGGTTGCGGTCTGGCCGACGACAGCGCCGGCCACACCACCAACGCCGCGGCCGATCCCTACCGCGGCGTACACCGTGGCGAGTCGACCGAACGATTCGCGGCCCTGCGCGACCCCGAGTTGCGCACCGATCCAGGTCAGCGGGACGAGTGTTGCCGCGACCCACAGCAGGGGCCACCAATCGCTCAGTTGCAGTACCCAGAGCAAGAGCGGGGAGATGGCCAGGGTGGCTGCCCCGACAGCTACGGCGACGGTCAGGCTGCGGGTCAAGACCGTATGCGCTGCCGCCCCACGAGAAGCGATCGGTTGGTTGACGAGCTGTCTGGCGATGACGGCCTGCAGACCGAGGGCGACCACGTTGCCGATCAGCAGCAGTCCCAGGAGCGCCGCCAGAACCCCGAATTGCGCCGGACCCAGGGCCCGTGCGGCCACGATGCTGACCAGATAGGCCAGGACCTGGGCGAGTCCCAGGGCCCCCGCAACGATCACCGTTCCACGTGCCAGAGGGACGGTGCCCGATGCCGTTGGCGAAGTCGGGTCACCAGGGGAACTCACCGGTGTCACGATAGTGCGCCATGGTCATCCATCCGGACACTCCGAGCGTTGCCCCGAGGGGGGCCTTGGCTGGTGGCTGGATTGGCCTAATCGTGCCCGCGTGGGTTCTCGTCTTGACCGTGGTGCTGCTCGGTCCTTCGCTAGCGCCGGGTTTCGTGCTGTCCTACGACATGGTGTTCGTGCCGCGCCAGGACCTGCTCCCAAGTTCGATCGGTCTGGGCGGAGGACTTCCGCGTGCGGTTCCCCAGGATGCTGTGGTGGCCATCGTCACGACGGTCATCGACGGTGCGTGGTTGCAGCATGCGGTTCTTCTCGCGATACCGATCCTCGCCGGATCGGGTGTCGCCCGACTGCTCCGCGGTGCGGGACACGGTGCGCAACTGGTTGGAGCCACGCTGGCCATCTGGAACCCCTTCGTTGTCGAGCGCCTCGTGCAGGGACATTGGGCGCTGCTGCTCGCTTATGCGGCGACGCCTTGGGCGATTGCCGCTGCCATCCGGGTGCGGAGGAACGGTTTCGGGGCCGGAGCTTTGATCGGCTGGTGCGCCTTCGGAGCACTGGTGCCCTCCGGTGGGATCCTGGTCGCCGTCACTGCGCTGCCCATCGCTGTGGTCGGAGGGTCCGCTCGTGCTGCCCGCAAAACTGCCCTTACGGCTGCTGCCATCGCTGTCAATCTGCCGTGGATCGTTCCGGCTGTCGTCCATGCTCGGTCCGGCGCTGCCGATGACGTGGGGGCAGAGGTCTTCGCACTGAGGGGGGAGGGTGTGTGGGGGCCTGCGGTGACCGCCCTCGGTGGTGGCGGACTATGGAATGTTGGTGCGGTTCCAACGTCGCGAGGGACGGCCGCGGCGCTCGTGCTGACGCTTCTCGTGCTGGCCGCCGCGGTCACCGGATGGGCGTCCCTGCGCCAGATGCTGGGCCGCGCTGCGGCGTGGTGGTGGACGATGATCGCGGTTACCGGGTGGGTGATGGCCGTGGCCTCAGCCATCGCACCGGCGATCTGGGCGAACATGATCACCACCATTCCCGGTGCCGGTCTGGCTCGGGATGCGCACAAGTTGCTAGCACCTCTGGTGCTGCTGCTGGCGGTTGCCGCTGCCTTGGGCTTGAGCCGGGGGTGGCAGCGGATTTCGGACCCGACTGCCCGAAGGAGCATCATCGCCGCAGGAATGCTGATTCCGCTGGGACTGCTTCCGGATGCTGCGCTGGGCGTGAGCGGGCGTCTGTCCGCGGTGGACTATCCCGCCCAGTGGCAGCAGATGCGTCAGTTCGTCGCGCAGCAGTCCGATCCCGGTGATGTCATCGTGCTTCCGTGGTCGACGTTCCGGGACTTCGACTTCAATGCCGGGCGCACCATGCTCGACCCTGCGCCCCGGTGGCTACCGCGCAGTTCCATCGCCGCCGATTTCCTCCCTGTTTTCGTTGCTGGTGGCGCCGGACCAGAAGATCGCGGCGGTGACATCGTGATCGTTCCCGGTGATGATCCACGCTCCCGTGACGTCGGGCGGGCTCTCGCACAGGGCCGACCGCTGGCGCAGGTCATGGCCGACCTCGGTGCCCGATGGGTGGTGGTGGAGGCCGGGCAACGACCAGAGCCAGAGCCAACCGCACTGACGGGACTCGACCTGGTCTGGGCGGAACAGGACCTGGCCGTGTGGAAACTTTCCGACGCGGTCCCCATCGAGTCCCGTGGATGGCCTACCGGTGCTGGACTGGTCATCGGAATCGATCTGGCCGTGCTTGTGGGGTTGGCTGGGCTGTTCGCCGGATGGGCGCTGCGTTCTGGCGGACGCGCCCTGCGAAGACTCGACGTTCGATGGCAGCGGGAATCGGCGCGGAAGGCCCCGTGAACCAGGGTGATCCTGCTACCGTGCTCACGGTGACAGCGCTGGTCGAGAATTCCTACGGTCGCGCATGACATGGTTTTCCCGCCGCGACAGCCGGTGGGCGACGAAAGAGTGGGGTGCCTCATGAGCGTGATTCTCGGACCGATCGTGGCGGCCGTAGTCGGGGCCGTCCTCGCAGGCGGGGCTGCTTTCGCCGTCATCTCCACCCAGTCGGCACTACCTCCGACCGTCGATGCTCCCTACGTGGTCTACGGCTCCACGAACTGATTCGCCGGGTCAGATCGCTGGTCGCGAAGCGCTCGGCCGGCGGCCTCGAGGAGCAATCTCTCGAATGCTGCGGTGCTGGCCTGCCAGTCGAACCGCGCCGCTCTTTCGTGTGCATGATGGCCGAGCCGGTGACGGAGGTCGTCGTCGGCCAATAACCGCCGGAGTGCCTCGGTGAAGGCAGCGACGTCGTACCCGGGGCAGGCCAGGATTCCGGTCTGTTCGTGCAGGATGGATTCAGCGACACCACCTGCCTGGGCGTAGCCGACCGCAGGTACGCCGCGTGCCGCAGCTTCCATCACGACCAGCCCCCAGCCTTCCTTCAACGATGGCAGGGCGAGGACCGAGGTTTGTCGCAGAAGGGCGTCCTTGGTCCCCTCGTCGACGAACCCGGTGAATTCCACGATGTCGTCCAAGCCGAGATCGCGGCTGATCTCGTGCAGATGAGGCGCCCACCACCCATCGCCGATCACCACGACTCGAAGGTCGGGTATGTCCTGGCGCAGCTGCGCTGCGGCGATGAACACGTGCTCGATCTGCTTGTGTGGCACGAGCCGACCGAGCACGGTGATCGTCGGTCTACTGCAGTCTCGTGAGGAGGGGAGCCCCGGCGAGGTCGTCAGATCCTGCGATCGGACACCGTTATGGACGACGCGAATGCGTTCGGGGGTGACACCCAGGCCCACCAACTCTTCACGTGTCCGCTCGGAGACGGCGATGTAGTTCTGGTCTCGATAGACCCGTGGTGACAGGCGGGATTCGATCCACCAACCCACACGAGATCGCACCGGGCCGTAGATCACCGGCCACTGCTCGCGATGAACATGATGAACGAGAACGACGACGGGTGCGCGTGTCGCCCAAGGGGCGAAGAACGGCACCCCATTGTGGGTATCGACGATGACGTCCAAGGGCCCCAGCGCCCCCGATCGTAAGAGTCGCCGGGCACGCGAGTAGACCCCGAGCTTGCTGCCCAGTCGGTGGAATCGGATTCCGTCACGGGTTTCGTGAGCGGGTGCCTGCGCATGCTCGGCACAGACGATGGTGACCTCGTGACCACGATCGACGAGCCCGCTCGCGATCTGCTCCATGTAGACCTCGGAGCCGCCACCCTCGGGGTGGTCGGTGTCGCGCCAGTTCAGCCACGCGATACGCATCGGGTCACCGTAGCCTGAGAAACGCCGGGCAGGTGTGGGATACCGTCAGGCGGTGCAGGGTCAGTCGGTGCCGCGTGGTGACAGATCACCCGGGGGGGAGCGACGCGGCGTACGGTCGGGGTGGCGGGCCGACGCGAAACGATCGCGTGATCTGTTCGCTGCCTTCCTCGCCGAACAAAGCGACCCCGACCGGTTCTATCAGGCCCTCGCCACCGATTCGGCTGCCCAGGTTGATTCCTGGCACCCGCTCACCAATGCACTCGTTGTGGACGTGGGGGGTGGGCCCGGATACTTCGAGGATGCTTTCGCCGGGCACGGCGCCGATTACATTTGTGTCGACGCCGACGCCGGTGAAATGCGTCTGCACGGACGTACGCCCTCGAGTCGCACCGTTCACGCTGACGGGACGTGCCTGCCGTTTGGGGACGCCACCTTCGACGTCGTGTATTCGTCCAATGTCGCTGAACATGTCCAAGAGCCCTGGTCGATGGCGGATGAGATGGTTCGTGTGGTGCGACCGGGTGGCACGGTGGTGTTGTCCTACACCCTGTGGTGGGGGCCGTGGGGAGGCCATGAAACCTCACCCTGGCATCTGCTGGGGGGTGAGTTCGCGGCGCGGCGCTATACCCGTCGGTATGGCCGTGCGCCGAAGAACCGCTTTGGTGTCACGCTATTCGCTGTGCATGCCGGCGATGGCATCCGATGGGCGAGGCAGGCACCCGAGGTCGAGATTCTGGGAATCGTGCCGCGTTACCTGCCCGGGTGGGCGTCTGCGCTGATGCGGATACCCGCTCTGCGGGAGGTGCTGTGCTGGAACGTGATGATCGTCTGTCGGCGCATCGATAGCGCCGGGCGGAGACGGGTCGGTCGGTGATGGGGGCGGCTGCACCCACGGTGACGCCGTCGAGTCCCAACATCGATGGTGACGGTTCCACGATCCGCTGGCGGTGGTTTGCGGCCTGCTTGAGTCTCGTTGCGATTGCGTTCATCCAAGACCCCGGACGAATCGCGGCGGATACCAAACTCGATCTCACTGTCGACCCCGGTGGCTTGCTGGCACGTGCGTTGAACCTGTGGGAGCCCATGGGGTTCTTCGGTCAGTTGACCAACCAGGGCTACGGGTACTTCTTCCCGATGGGACCGTTCTTCTGGGTCGGGGATGCTGCGGGAATCCCCGACTGGGTCGTGCAGCGACTGTGGTGGTCGGCGCTGCTTATCGTGGCGTTCCTGGGAATCGTGCGTCTGGCGCGATTGCTTGGCGTCAGTGGTTTCACGCCCCGGCTGCTGGCCGGTTTCGCTTTCGCGCTCGGTCCGCGGATGGTCACCGAATTGGGCGTCTTGTCGGTCGAGGTGCTGCCCTACGCGGTGGCTCCGTGGGTGCTCATTCCGCTCGTCGCCGTTGCCCAGGGTGGGTCTTATCGTCGAGCGGCCGCTGCCTCAGGCGTCGCCGTAATCGCCGCGGGCGGAGTGAACGCGGTGGCGAGTGCTGCGGTACTGCCACTGGCGGCCTGGTGGATTCTGACCCGGTTCACCGGACGGGCCCGATGGGTGCTGGCCGGCTGGTGGAGTGCGGCAGTGGCGGCCGCGTACAGAATTTGTTGACTGTTGTATATGAACCAAAATACAAAAAATATAAAT
>JAGYOB010000234.1 GCA_018399515.1 Candidatus Nanopelagicales bacterium | reverse complement strand
CGTCGGTGGCTCGTGCGGTATGGCGGTCGTCGCCGCACTCGAGGTCGCACGTCGTGCCAGCGCCGATGATTACGTCGTCGTCTTGCTGCCCGACTCCGGGCGCGGCTATCTGTCGAAGGTGTTCAACGATGAATGGCTTGCGTCGTATGGCTTCGCCACGGGTGGCTCGGAAACCGCGGCGCACGAACGCACCGTGGGTGATGTGCTGCGGGTGAAATCCGGCGACCTGCCGCCGTTCGTGCACACGCACCCGACCGAGACCGTGCGCGATGCGATCGACATCCTGCGCGAGTTCGGTGTCTCGCAGATGCCGGTGGTGCGAGCGGAACCTCCGGTGATGGCTGCCGAGGTCGTCGGTTCGGTCGCCGAACGTGATCTGCTCGATGCGCTGTTCACCGGACGCGCGAACCTATCCGATGCGCTCGAGGGCCATATGTCCGACAAGTTGCCGCAGGTCGGTTCGGGTGAACCGGTGTCGACTGCAGTGCATGCACTGGAAAATGCTGATGCACTGCTCGTCCTCGATGACGGCAAGCCGGTGGGCGTGCTGTCGCGCACGGACCTGCTCGGTCACCTCGCCGACTAGTCCAGCCTTGAGGACCCAGCCTGATTAATCCAGCGGTGGCAGCGCGATACCCGATGCGGAATGGCAGCGGTAGCCGTTGGGCACCTTGTACAGATACTGCTGGTGGTAACCCTCGGCGTAATAGAACGGCAATCCTTCGGCGGGAGCGATCTGCGTGGTGATCTCGCCGTAACCGCGCTCGGCGAGCGCGGGCGCATAGGCCGCTGCGGTGCGCTCGATGAGATCGCGCTGCGCGTCGGTGGTGTAGTACACGGTGCTGCGGTATTGCGTGCCCATGTCATTGCCCTGCCGGAAACCCTGGGTCGGATCGTGGCTCTCCCAGAAGTGCTTCAACACGTCATAGGTGGAGATGTCGGATTCGCGGTAGGCCACCAGCACCGCCTCGGTGTGGCCGGTGCGACCGGAGCAGACCTCCTCGTAGGTCGGATGAGCGGTGAACCCGCCCTGGTAGCCGACCGCGGTGGTGAAGACCCCCGGCAGTCGCCAGTAGATCTCCTCGGCTCCCCAGAAGCAGCCCATCCCCAGATAGATCAGACTCAGACCGGCCGGCCAGGGCTGGGCATCGGTCGAGCGGATCGGGGTGCCGAGCACCGCGTGATCGACGGGAACCTCGAAGGGGTACTCCGCCCGACCGGGCAGCGCCTCCTCGGCGGTCACCATGCTGCCCTTACCGCTCCCGAGCAGCCCTGCGAGAAAGTCCGACATCGCCATGTGCCCAGTATCGCGCACGTCTGAGATGCTGGCCCGATGGATGCCGTCCCACGACCAACGAAGCAGGCCACCGTCGAGTGGTTCGCCCCTGGTGATCGCGATCGCGTGGAGCACGCGGTGGCGTCAGCACTGGCCGAGCACGGCGGTCATGTGGACGGTCTCGATGCCGACTACGGCGCCTCGACGGCCTTCCGACTGCTCGGCATCATCGTGCCCGGTGAGGAACACCGCGTGCCGGTGCACGCCCATGTCGACCTGCGCCCAGGCCCGGATGAGCACCTGATCCAGGTCAGGTTGGAGATGCGATCGATGGAGGGGCTGTTCCTGCTGGAATTCGCCGATGACGATCAGCAAAGTGCGGCATATGCGGAGAAGTTCGCCGAAATCGAAGACAGCTGCAAGGCTGCGACGGGAGTTGTGTGATGACGCAGTGGGATGACACGGGATTCGAAACACGAGCGATCCACGCCGGGCAGGAACCTGATCCGCTGACCGGTGCCGTCGTGCCGCCGGTCTATCAGGTGTCGACCTATGCCCAAGACGGCGTCGGTGGATTGCGTGGCGGCTACGAATACTCACGCAGCGGCAACCCCACGCGGACTGCGCTCGAGGAATGCCTCGCTGCGTTGGAGGCACCCGGCATCGACGGCGCTCGCGGGCTCGCCTTCGCGTCGGGCCTGGCGGCTGAGGACACACTGCTGCGCGTCGTTGGCGCACCCGGTGCCCATGCGGTGATCGGCAATGACGCCTATGGCGGGACGTATCGGCTGTTCGCCCGCGTTGCTGAACCGTGGGGACTGGCTCACACTCCGGTCGATCTGACCGATCACGATGCGGTGCGTGCCGCTATCGAGCCAGGCCGCACCCGGTTGATCTGGGCAGAGACCCCGACTAATCCGCTGCTCACCGTCGTCGACATCGCAGCACTGGCCGACATCGCCCACGAAGCCGGTGCCGTGCTTGTCGTCGACAACACGTTCGCCTCGCCCTACCTGCAGCAGCCGCTGTCGCTGGGTGCAGACGTCGTCGTGCATTCGACGACGAAATATCTCGGTGGTCACTCCGATGTCGTCGGTGGTGCACTCGTGGCGCGTGATGGCGAGTTAGGGGAGCGCTTGGCGTATCACGCCAACGCGATGGGATCGGTCCCCGGACCGTGGGATTCCTGGCTGGTGCTGCGCGGAATCAAGACGCTGGGTGTGCGGATGGACCGACACTGTGCGAACGCACGCGCTGTGGTGGATCTGCTGTCGAATCATGCCCGGGTCACCCAGGTGCTGTATCCGGGGATCGCGGGGCATCGCGGTTATGAGGTCGCCGCGCGCCAGATGCGCGACTTCGGCGGCATGGTGTCGTTCCGCGTCGCCGGTGGAGCTGACGAAGCGGTCGCGGTGTGTGGTCGGACACGGGTGTTCACCCTCGGGGAATCCCTCGGTGGCGTGGAGTCCCTCATCGAGCATCCCGGTCGCATGACGCACGCCTCGGCTGCCGGTTCGCCGCTGGAAGTTCCCGATGACCTGGTGCGGCTATCGGTGGGCATCGAATCGGTCGAGGACCTGCTGGCGGACTTGGACAAGGCGCTGGCGTGAGTGCATCGAGCTCCGGTTCGATGGCTGAGTCGTTGATCGCTGTGCCGCCGACCGCGCAGGGGATCGCGGCAGCGGTTGCGGCAGGCACTGAGACCGCGGTGACAGCAGTTGCTGGTGCACTCGAGCGCATTCGGTTGCTCGACGACCCGATCGAGGCATTCCGAGTCGTGCGTGCCGATGCCGCGCTCGTCGAGGCGGCGGCCATCGATGCGCGAGCCGACCGAGCGGAATTGCCACTGGCCGGTGTGCCGGTCGCCATCAAGGACAACGTCGCCGTGGGC
>JAGYOB010000233.1 GCA_018399515.1 Candidatus Nanopelagicales bacterium | reverse complement strand
GGCGAAGACGTGGACGTCGTGGTGACCGCGACAAAGGGCGCCGAGACGGTTACGTGCTATCTGTGGCATGCCAATGAATCCGGTCCAGCCCCGGGCACCGCCTCGTGCGATTTTGGCAGCCTCGTGGATGGCTCCTGGTCGATCACGGCGACGCAGACCATCAGTGGTCGGCCCGAGTGGATCTCGCCGGTCTCATCCCCTCTCACGGTGGTTGTGGATTCAATCGCACCATCGACACCGACTGCGACGTTCACCCACGCAATCACGCCCGGTGCCGTGACGACGCAGACCTCGATCGACTTCGTCACCGGTCCGATATCGAATGATGCGTCGGTCATCGATTACACGTGCTCACTCAACGGTTCTGCCCCAGCGTCGTGTGATGCTTTCACTAATCTGCCTGCCGGATCACACCGCCTCGTCTACACGGCGACTGACCTGGCGGGCAATTCGTCCGCGGGAACGTTGGCTTGGACGATCATCGCTCCGCCTTCGGTCAGCCTGCGAGCCTCATCTGACACAGGGTCGTCCAACAGTGACGGCGTCACCAGCGATGCGTTGCCGATCATGGAGGTCAGCGATCTGATCCCCGGTGCCACAGTCACGGTCACCGCGACACGAGGTGGAGTCTCGGTCTCTTGCGTGTTCATCGCCGGACCGCCCCCAACGCCAACGGCTGCATCGAGTACAGGTGACTGCCAACTTCCGACACTGCCCACGGACGGGGCCTGGACTGTGACCGCCACCCAGTCCCTGGGAGGGACGTCTTCGGCTCCCTCAGGGCCGACGATTGTCACGCTGGACACGATGGCGCCGGCGACGGGAACTCCCACGACTGTCGTCATCGACGGCGACACATATTCCGTGCTTGAGAATCCCGATATCACCGGCGTCGCCGGGGGGTCGTCCGTCCCCACCGGCGGTGGCACTGAATCGTCTTCCATCACCCTGACGCTTCCTGACGGGGAAGCAGGATCGAGCCGAGTTTGCGCGCTGGATGGTGCACCCGTCGCTTGCGCATCCACAACACTGAATGGGCTGGCAACCGGCCTCCACACCTACACCATCACCGACACCGATCTTGCCGGCAACACCGCGACGCAAAGCTACGTGTGGTCCGTCGTTGGTCCGCCGACCGTGGCACTTGACCCCGCATCAGACTCCGGTTCCGCTGATCGAATCACGAATATTGATACGCCAGAGTTCAGTGCGGGTGCCCTGATCGACGGTGCCACGGTGGAGATCACAGCGACTCGCGGTGCTCTCAGTCGCTCGTGCACTTTCGTCGCTGTGGATGGGATTACGTCATGTGAGTTGCCCCCATTGGCGGATGGCGACTGGTCTGTCTCGGCACGTCAAGGATTCGGGTCCGGTTGGTCGGCGCCAAGTTCCGCTGTCAACATCACGATCGATGCGACAGCCCCCACCGATATCGCCGTCACGCTCACCTCCGGCGGCAAGGGACTCACCTTCACTGACGGTGATGAAACAGGGACGGCATCTGCCGCACTCACCGTCGGTACTCCGACGAGCACGGACGCCTCCGCGGTGACCTACACCTGCTCACTCGATGGTGGAGCTGCAGGGCCATGCGCGGCCACCTACGCTTCGCTTCCCGCCGGCAAGCACACCCTGACCGTGACGGCGACCGATGTAGCGGGCAACGTTTCTGAACTCGTTCGAGCGTGGACGATAGTGGCCCCGCCCATCGTCACCCTTGCCGAAGAGTCGGATTCGGGAATCATCGGTGATGGCGAGACCTCGGAGACAGAGCCGGCATTTGAACTCAGCAATCTGATGCCCGGCGCAACCGTTACCGTCACAGCGAAAAGAGGCGGGGTCACCCGCACCTGCACCTTCGTCGCTCCGGCGGCCGTTGCCCCGAGCACGTCAAGTACGAGCTCGTGCGAGCTTGATGGTCCGTTTGAGGGAACGGGCTGGATTGTCCGTGCGACACAGGTGTATGTGACCTCAGTTTCTGAACCGGATGACCCCGATTCCGCGTCGAATGATCCAGTGACCCTGAACTCAGGGGAGTCGGATGTCTTCTCCCTGGATATCGTCCTGCCTCAGCCACTGAACATCACCGTCCCACCCGAGGTGAAGCTGGAAGAAGAGGCGATCTTCGTCCAGGTGGAAAACGTTGCCGTCCCGACGAATGCAGTCAACCTCTCCTCGCTCACCCCGACGGTGTGTACAGAGGCGAATGGCGAGATCAATCTCTTGAATCCCGGTAAGTGCATCCTGCGCGGTGAGGCCGATCGGTGGGTGGATAGCTCTGCGGGACTCATCTTTGATCTGGGGCGAAAGACAGCCTCATTCCAGGTGGTAGGAGTGGCGTCAACTCCTGCAGAACCGGCGGTGGCGGGGCCGCCGATCAACACGACAGCGGTGCTGGAGGCCGGTCGGGTGGTCGTGGCGTGGCAGCCGCCGGCTTCATCGGGGGCTTTCCCGGTCACGACGTATCAGGTCGTCAGCAGTGATGGGCTCAGTTGCAT
>JAGYOB010000232.1 GCA_018399515.1 Candidatus Nanopelagicales bacterium | reverse complement strand
GATGCTGTCGACGGGCTGATCGACCAGCAGATCACCCGCCCATCCCGGGCGCACACCACCCACGCCGTGCAGATAGGCGAGCACCGGTTTCGTCCCCACACCGCAAGCCTAGGCCGGGCTCGAACCTGTGACGGATGTGACGTGGGAAACCCTCGGAGACTCCTGATGATTCGAGGGGCCAAAGTCACGAAACTTTTAGTGCCGCAGGGGTTGTGTCGCCTTGACGAACGCTGCTAGAACTATGTCTGCACGGCGAGAGATCGCCGGGTGGCACCGAAGGAAACACCCCAACCGGGGGCTCGCCCCCGGGGAGAGCAGGGCAATCCTGCGGATCGCACGTACCGGTGCGGTCGGTGTGAACAGCGGTGAGCAGGACGCGAAGGTAAGCACGGCGGCGCCCCCGCAAGGGGAGCGACGGGCGAGACCGGCGGTACGCACCGGAGGAGCCAGCCCGAAAGGGCGGCCGGCGCAGAAGATCGCGACCTCATAGGTGAGACCCCTCGAACTCATACTTCGAGGGGTCTCATCCTGTTATAGGGCAGTTCGGTATTCAGGTGGTGGCGCCACGCCGCAGATGCGTGGCCAGCAAGGCGAACCCCTCATCCAGGCTCACCGCGGGCGCCCACTGCAGGGCTGCGCGGGTCGAGCGCTGATCGAACCAGTGCGCGGTGGCCAACTGCTCGGCGATGAAAGGTGTGATCACCGGATCACCGGGTCGATCGAGTCGTTCCCACGCAGCAGCCGCGACATGTCCGGCAACGCGAGCTACGGGGTAGGGAATCGCAGCACGCGGACCAGGGGCATCGGCAGCGGCCGCAATACGCGTGAGCATTTCGGCGACCGTTCGCGGTTGCCCGTTGGACACCACGAATGCGCGTCCGTGCACCTGCTCGTCGCGCACCCGCTCGACTGCTGCCGCGAGCGCGGTGCCGGCGTTATCGATGTATGTGGTGTCGATGAGGGCAGCACCACTACCGATGAGGACGAGACGGCCCGAACGCGCGCGATCGATGATCCGTGCGGTCAGTTGCGTGTCGCCCGGTCCCCACACCAGGTGCGGTCGAATCGCGACGGTCGCCATCTGTTCGCTATCTGCTTCGAGCACGCGCAGTTCCGCGATCGCTTTGCTGCGGGCGTAGTGGCTTCGGGCATGGTCGGGTGATGCCGGGTCGGCATCGGCACCGATGAGGGGCTCGCCAGCGTGGGCGACCGAAGGGCTGGACACGAACACGCATCCGCTGGCACCTGCCGCACGGGCAGCCTGCAGCATCGTCGTGGTTCCGTCGATGTTCACGTGCTCGAAATCACTCCACGGCCCGGTGACCTCGACACGGGCGGCGGCATGCACCACCACATCGATGCCGTCGCAGGCACGTTGCGCATCGTCGGCATTCGTGATGTCGCCGCGGATCGCGCGCGCACCCGCAGCGACCAGATCATCGGGCAGCGCACGACGCTGCAGTGTCGCCACACGGTGACCGGCAGCCAGCAGTGCGCGCACGGTCGCTCCCCCGACGACCCCGG
>JAGYOB010000231.1 GCA_018399515.1 Candidatus Nanopelagicales bacterium | reverse complement strand
CTCGACGAGAAGGCCCTGGCCCGACGGCTGCGCAACACCCACACCCAGGTCCGACCACTGGTCGGTCGCGATCTATCCGGCATTCTGCTGGGGGAACGCAACGCTGAGGGGCTGCGAGACGAACCGGTGTACTTCATGACCGATGATCAACCATTCAAAGGCGATAACGCCATATCGGCACTCGGCCTCCCGTATCAGCCGGTCGACCAGCCCAACTGCGTCGAGACAGTCGTCGCCTACCTGCCCACCGGTGTTGCCGGCGCCATGGAGCGCTGGAAGTATTCCCGCTACTGGGACAACCCGGCCTTCTGGACCACACCCAATGTGCAGGATGTGCAGACCTTCATCCCCGGCCCGGTGAATCGACCCGGCAATCGCGTGGCGCAAACCACGGTCAAGACGATGAATCCGACCAATGGCCAGATCGCACCGCCGGCAGACCAGTTCGAGATGTACAACGTCACGGCCGATCCCGGCGAGATGTCGAATCTGTATGGCAATGCTGACTATGCCGACATCCAGCAACTCATGGTCAGCAAACTCAACCGGGAACGCACCACGAAACGGCTCACACCGGTGACACAGCCCTGGGCGGATGGATCGATGCGGCAGTTCCCGTTCGTGCCGTCGACGACCTAGTCGGACCCGTCCTTCAATAGAGCGCGTGCTGCTGCCGTCGCGGTCAGCGTTCCTTCGCGCAATTGCTGCTCGAGGTGGTCGGCACGCTCACGGACAGCTTCGCGTCCGCGGAATTCGCTGAGCAGGTGTTCCTCCACCGTCGCCCACATCCAGTCCACCTGCTGACGGGCGCGCCGTTGGGCGAACGTCCCGGCGAGCTCCATCGCCTCCCGATGGCGTTCGACCGCCGCCCACACTTCATCGATCCCGGTTCCCGTCATCGCGCTGCAGGTCAACACCGGCGGCACCCACTCAGCCCCGGGCGGATAGATCAACGCGAGCGCCTTGGTCAATTCCCGAGCCGCCGCTTTGGCTTCAGGCTCGTGGGATCCATCCGCCTTGTTCACCGCGAGCACATCAGCGAGTTCGAGCACACCCTTCTTGATGCCCTGCAGCGCATCGCCGGTGCGGGCAAGCATGAGAACGAGGAAGCAGTCGGTCATATTCGCCACCGTCGTCTCCGACTGCCCCACCCCGACGGTTTCGACCAGCACCACGTCGTAGCCGGCAGCCTCGACGATCACCATCGCTTCGCGCGTCGCCGCTGCGACACCACCCAGAGTCCCTGCTGTGGGTGAGGGGCGGATGAAGGCGCGCTCGTCGACAGCAAGGCGACTCATGCGGGTCTTGTCACCCAGGATGCTGCCGCCTGAACGAGTAGACGAGGGATCGACGGCGAGGACCGCTACCCGATGTCCCGATTCGGTGAGATGGGTGCCGAGCGCGTCGATGAACGTGGATTTGCCAACCCCGGGAACCCCGGTGATCCCTACGCGCCGACTACTGCCGGCATGCGGCAGGAGCCGAGAGACGAGTTCTTCTGCCAGCCGGGTGTGCTCAGCAGATCGTGACTCCACCAGGGTGATCGCGCGGCCGAGCATCGTGCGATCCCCCGCCAGCACCCCTTCGGTGTAGGCATCGAGGTCGATCGGCGAGGGCACGCGCTCAGTCCAGGCGTCGTTCGAGTTGATCGATGAGTCCCTCGGCAGCATCGGCGATCACGGTTCCCGGCGGGAAGATCGCTGCCGCACCTGCTTCGCGTAGTGCATCGAAGTCCTGGGGCGGAATCACGCCACCGACGACGATGATGATGTCGTCGCGACCGAGATCGGCGAGTTCGGCACGCAACTCAGGCACGAGGGTGAGGTGCCCGGCTGCCAGTGATGATGCTCCGACGATGTGCACGTCCGCTTCGACCGCCTGCATTGCGACCTCACGCGGAGTGGAGAACAGCGGGCCGACATCGACATCGAACCCCAGATCCGCGAACGCCGTCGCGATCACCTTCTGGCCGCGGTCATGGCCGTCCTGTCCCATCTTCGCCACCAGGATGCGCGGACGGCGGCCATGCGCGGACTCGAACGCTGCTGCGCGTTCGCGCACCCGCTCGGTGTTCTCCGCTCCGCCGGCTTCACGTCGGTACACCCCTTGGATGGTACGGATGGTCGCGGTGTGCCGCCCGAATACCGACTCCAGCGCGTCGCTGATCTCCCCGACTGTCGCTCGTGCCCGACCTGCCTCGACAGCCAGGGCGAGGAAGTTCTGCTCCAACCCTGGTGCACGTCGGTCGTGCACGGAGTCCTCCGCCGCCTTGGTTAATGCTGCGAGGGCTGCCTGGCAGGCTTCCTCATCGCGCTCGGCACGCAACTGTGCGAGTTTGGCGAGTTGCTCGGCGCGGACCGCGGAGTTGTCGACCTTCAAGACATCTATCGATTCCGGCTCTGTCGGTGGAAAGAGATTCACCCCGATCACCGGTTGGCGACCGGTATCGATGTGCGCCTGGGTGCGTGCGGCTGCTTCTTCGATACGCATCTTGGGAATGCCCGCTTCGATCGCCGCGGTCATTCCGCCGGCTTCTTCGACTTCGCGAATGTGCTCCCACGCCCGTGCCGCGAGATCCGCGGTCAACTTCTCGATGTAGTACGAGCCACCCCACGGATCAATCACCTGAGTCGTTCCCGACTCAGACTGCAGGAAGATCTGCGTATTGCGTGCGATGCGAGCGGAGAAATCCGTGGGCAGGGCAAGCGCTTCGTCGAGAGCGTTGGTGTGCAGCGACTGTGTGTGGCCCTGAGTGGCTGCCATGGCCTCCACGCACGTGCGGACCACATTGTTGTAGACATCCTGCGCGGTCAACGACCACCCCGACGTCTGACAGTGAGTCCGAAGTGACAGGGACTTGGGATTCTGGGCACCGAAATCGGCGACCAACCTGGCCCACAGCAGGCGCGCAGCCCGCATCTTCGCCACCTCCATGGCGAAGTTCATCCCAATAGCCCAGAAGAACGATAAACGTGGCGCGAACACATCGACGTCGAGTCCGGCCTGCTGACCTGCGCGGATGTACTCCACCCCATCGGCCAACGTGTAGGCCAGTTCTAAGTCGGCTGTCGCTCCAGCTTCTTGCATGTGATAGCCCGAGATCGAGATCGAATTGAACTTCGGCATCCGCTGGGAGGTGAAGGCGAAAATATCGGAGATGATCCGCATCGACGGCTCGGGCGGATAGATGTAGGTATTGCGGACCATGAACTCTTTGAGGATGTCGTTCTGAATAGTCCCGGTCAGTTGTTCGGGCGCCACGCCCTGCTCCTCGGCGGCAACGATGTACAGCGCTAGAACCGGCAGCACCGCGCCGTTCATCGTCATCGACACGCTCATCTGATCCAGCGGAATGCCCTCGAACAACTGCTGCATATCCAGGATCGAATCGATCGCGACACCAGCCATGCCCACATCGCCCACCACACGCGGATGGTCACTGTCGTAGCCGCGGTGGGTCGGCAGATCGAAGGCGACCGAGAGGCCCTTCTGCCCTGCGGCGAGGTTGCGACGATAGAAGGCGTTGGAATCGGAAGCGGTGGAGAACCCGGCATATTGGCGGATCGTCCACGGCTGATTGACGTACATCGTGGAATACGGCCCGCGCAGATACGGCGTGATACCCGGGTAGGTCGCAAGGAAGTCGAGGTCTTGGACATCGCTATCGGTATACACCGGTGCGACGTCGATGCCCTCCGGGGTGGTCCACACCTCGCCGTCGCGGGTGACCTTGACACCGGCGGGCACATCGCCGAGTTCGACTGCCGAAAGATCGGGGATGCTCATCGCCGGGCTCCCATCTCGTCCAGTGTTCGAGTCAGCACATCGAGCACATCGACACCGATACCGATCTCTTCATCGACTCCGGGCACCTGCGCACCGCGCCCAGCGAGGAAGATCCGGCGGGCACC
>JAGYOB010000230.1 GCA_018399515.1 Candidatus Nanopelagicales bacterium | reverse complement strand
CGGGTGTGGGCGGCGAAGTTGGGAATCGAGATCGACACGGTCGAGGTCGATGCCGACGGCGATCTCGACATCAGGGGCTTCTTCGGGGTCGACGACACGGTGGCACCGGGATTCTCTGCGATCCGCACGAAGGTTCGCATCAGTGGACCGGAGTCTCCCGCTCGCTATGACGAGCTCACCCGTGCGGTCGAAAAGCACTGCCCGGTGCTGGACACGCTCACCCGCGCAGCATCGGTGACGACCAGCGTCGACATCGCCTAAGCCGCCCTTCGACCAGCCCCGGTGCCGCAACCCTGCCAGACTGCAGGCATGAGAATCGTCGTCACCGGGGCCGGTCGAGGGATCGGCCGAGCCATCGCAGCAGCATTCATCGACCGCGGGGACCAGGTCGTGATCAACGACGTTGACGCTGAAGCCTGCCGGGCCACCGCCGAGGAGATCGGCGCCATCGCCGTTCCCGGGGACGCCGCGACCGAGGCGGGCGTCGAGGCGCTACTGGCTGCGGCGCGTGCCGAATTCGGCGGGATCGACGTCTTCGTCGCCAACGCCGGGATCGAAGGCGGCGCCGGCCTGAACACCTCCGATGAGCAATGGGCTCGGGCCCTCGACGTCAACGTGATGGCGCACGTGCGGGCAGCACGGTCACTCGTGCCGGAATGGCTCGAGCGCGGCGAAGGGCGGTTCATCACCGTCGCCTCAGCGGCCGGACTGCTGATGATGATCGGCAGTGCCCCGTATTCGGTCACCAAACACGCCGCAGTCGCATTCGCAGAGTGGCTCTCGGCGACGTACCGCCACCAAGGCATTGTCGTTCAGGCGGTCTGCCCCCAGGGCGTGCGCACGCCGATGTACGAAGGTGCCGGGCCGCTCAAGCCGATGTTGCATCACGACGGCCTCCTCGAACCCGAGGATGTCGCCGCCAGCGTCATGGCCGCACTCGACGATGACCGGTTCCTCATCCTCCCCCACGACACCGTCGCGGGGTACTACCAGGCGAGAGCGACGAATCCCGACGCCTGGCTGGATCAGATGAACGGCATCCAGCGCTGGCTGGAAAGCGGCGGTTAGGCGCGACCTTTGAGCATGAAGTCCCAGTACAACCGCGGCAGGGCGTTCTTCTTGAACCGGTTGTAGTCGGTGATCTCCTTGGTTTGGTCAACGCCCTTCAGCGACGGCTTCATGTTCAAGTCGTAGTCGAACTCGCACAGCAGCAGTTGCTTGCGGCTGGTCGTGATCGGGCAGGACGCATATCCGTCGTACTCGCCGGCCCCCACTCCCCCGCGCAGTGATGCCACGAGGTTCTCCACGACGACCGGTGCCTGCTTACGGATCGCGGCACCGGTCTTGGAATTCGGCGTGTTCGTGCAGTCACCGAGGCCGAAGACATCGGGATCAATCGTGCTCTGCAGTGAGAACTTGTCGACCGCCATGTAGCCGAAGGGACTCGCCGGATCCGCCAGCGGTGATGTCGCGATCCACTCGGGTGCGCTCTGCGGCGGGGTCATGTGGGCGAAGTCATAGGTCAGCGACTGCGCGTCACCGGTCTCGATGTTGCGCAGGTCCATCGTGTGGGCGTCGGGGTCGATGCGGTCCACGACGGTGGTGAAGTGCACCTCGAATCCATAACGTGCCGCCACCTCCACCAGTACGTCCGACCAGACCTTGACACCGAACATTCCCGGGGTCGGCAGGACCATGACTTTGCGGATGCGGTCGAGCACACCCTTCTCGCGCCAGTAGTCGGCGGCGAGATAGGCGATCTTCTGCGGTGCGCCGGCACACTTGATCGGCCCCATGGGCATGTGGAACACCGCGGTGCCTGAGGTGGTGCGCTTGACGTTCTCCCAGGTCTTGGGGGCGAGGTAGTAGTCGTAGTTCGACGACATGCCATCGCGACCCATCCCCTCGGCGAGCCCCGGGATGCCGGTCCAGTTCAACTGGATGCCTGCAGCCACGACGAGCTTGTCGTAGGTCACCGATTCCCCGGAGGCGAGAGACACGCTGTGTGCAGCGGGATCGATACCGGTCGCGGCATCATGGATCCAGGTGACGCCATCAGGGATCACCCACCCCATGGGGCGCACGCTGTCGGGCGCCTTGGCACGACCACCGCCGACGAGGGTCCACAGCGGCTGGTAATAGTGCACGTCCGAGGGGTCGATGATGGCGATATCGCGGATACCGGCCTTCTTCAGCCGAGCAGCGACGGTGATGCCGGCGCTGCCGCCGCCGATGATGACGATCTGGTGCGATGGCATGGCAGAACTCCTGATCCGTTGGTAACGATGGGGCCAGCCTAGAAAACAGGACAATCCTTCGTGGGCGAACGCGCAAATCCACCTAGGCTGGAGCCATGCCAGCCACACCCCAGCAGTCCACACCCCAGCAGTCCACGCCCCAGCAGTCCACACCCCAGCACTGGGATACCGCCTACGCCCAAGGGGACACGACTCGCGGCTGGTACCAGTCTGCGGCGACGGTGTCGCTGGATCTGCTGCGGGAGTCCGGGGTCGGCCCTGGCGCTTCCATCCTGGATATCGGAGCCGGAGCATCGGTCTTCGTCGACGATCTACTCGCCGCCGGATTCAGCGACGTCACCGTGCTCGACCAGTCCCCGATCGGATTGCAGATCGCGCAGGAACGCCTTGCCGATCGCGCCGATGACGTGACCTGGATCGTCGACGATCTGCGGCAGTGGACCCCACCGCGGCAATTCGATGTGTGGCACGACCGGGCGGTCGCGCACTTCCTGCTTGATCAAGACGACCGCGATTGCTATCGAAGCTCGCTGATGTCGGCTACCCATGCCGGTTCACTTGTCATCATCGGTGTCTTCGGACCGCAAGGTCCGACAATGTGCGCCGGACTGCCGGTACGTCGACACACGATCGATGATGTGAATGCGCTCCTCGGTCCCGCGTTCACGATCACATCGACAACCACCATCGATCACGTCCGCCCTGATGGAGACACCCAGCAGTACCTGTGGTCGACCGCTATCCGACACACGGATTGACAGACTCCTGCAATGAGAAGGATGCCGGCGGAGTGGGAACCGCACGAGCGGACCTGGATGG
>JAGYOB010000229.1 GCA_018399515.1 Candidatus Nanopelagicales bacterium | reverse complement strand
TCGGCCATCACCTCACCGATCTGCTCGCGCAGCACCGCATCACCCTGGCCGGACCCGTACTGCAGGGCTTGGCTACCGCGCGTGCGCACGAGATCCGAGACGGTGTCGGCCATCGCATCCAGATTGAGGGCCGATACGTACGGCATGCCACCGGCCAGCGAGACCACCTCGGGTCGCGACGCCACGGCGAACAGCGCGCGGATTTCCGACGCGGTCATCCCCCGAGCGCGGGTGGCGTAGGCATCGACCCATGGGTCGAGGCGGTTGCCGTGCTGATCGGTCATGGCGCCTATGCTCCCCCATACAGTGGGGGTGACGCAGAAGCGGGGTGATGACGGTGTGGCGCACGATCGGGCGACTGGCCCTGTTCGTCGGTGTCGCGGCGGGCGCAGGATTCATCATCCGGGCGATGTGGCCGCATCCGTATCAGGTGAGAAATAGGCGATGACGCCCGCGGCTAAACCGTCAGCGACCGCGTCACGAAAGCGCGGATCGGCCAGTCGAGCCGCATCGCGCGGATGGGATAGATAGCCCAGTTCCATCCAGACCGCCGGCATGCGGGTCATCCGCAGCAGATCCCAGGTGCGCGGATGGGCGCGGCAATCGGTGAGATCGGTGCGCTGACACACCGCGTCGTGCATGAGTTCGGCGGCCAGGCGACCGGAGAACGAATGAGCGCCACCACGGGCGTCACCGAAATAGAACGTCGCGATGCCGTTGGCATTG
Source organism: Candidatus Nanopelagicales bacterium (assembly GCA_018399515.1). GTDB lineage: Bacteria > Actinomycetota > Actinomycetes > S36-B12 > S36-B12 > M55B157. Next base: position 1,169 of record JAGYOB010000229.1, on the reverse strand, counting down.
GGCAGGCTCACCCGTTCCACGTGCAAGCTGACGACCAGATCGGCGGCCATCTCGTTGGCGAACGCCGCGCGGGTGCCTTCTTCGACCAGCGTCGGGGCCGGGGTTCGTGTCATCAGGACCTGCGTACCCACGGCAGCCAGGCGGCCTTCGAGCCGGGCGCACACATCGGCGATGATCCCCGCTTCGGTGTCGGCGAATGCTTCATCGGCATCGGCACCGCCGGGATCGAGCACGATGACCTTGCCGGCGACCCCGCTGCGTACCGAATCCCAGGTGATGCGCTCGCGCAGCGGCAGCGCCAGTTCACCTTCACCGACGGTGCGGGTCAACCGGTGCAGGGCGCGGAAGGTATCCGGACCGCACATACCATCGGCGGTGACACCGACATTGCGTTGGAATTCTCGAAGTGCCGAATCCGTACCCACCCCGAACACACCGTCGGGGCGACCGCAGTCGAAACCTAAGTTGACCAGACGCTGCTGCAACGACAGCACATCGTCACCGGACATGAGGTGGCCGGGATTGAACAGCAGCACTCGGTCGCCCAGCGACCAGCGCGCTTCGTCGAGGTGTCGAAACGTTTGCGGTCCGACCACTCCGTCGACGGGGATGCCGCGATGCTGCTGGAACGCCCGCACCGCATCGGCCATGCCTTCATCGAAGGTGTCCTGGGCGGTGTGGCGCCCGGCAGGTTCGCAAAACCCCAGATGCTGCAAGCGTGCGCGGATGTCAGCGACACCCGGTCCGCTGTCGCCCTGCCGCAGCAGGGACGGGGCCATGCGTTAGCCCAGGAAAGGCTGCAGATCGGCGAGAAGCGCAGCCTTCGGCTTGGCTCCGATGATCGTCTTGACGACCTCGCCGCCGGAGTAGACGTTCAGGGTCGGGATCGACGTGATGCCGTAGCTCGCCGCGGTCTGGGGGTTCTCGTCGACGTTCAACTTGGCCACGGTGATCTTGCCGGTGTATTCGGCGGCGATCTCTTCGAGGATCGGCGACACCATGCGGCACGGTCCGCACCACTCCGCCCAGAAGTCCACGATCACCGGCTTATCCGAACCGAGGACATCGGTGGCGAAGCTGGCATCGGTCACGGTGGTGGTCGACATGGAATCTCCTTCGTTTTCAGAGGCGGTTCTCAGGGGCGGTTCTCAGGGGCGGTTGCCTGCAGG
>JAGYOB010000228.1 GCA_018399515.1 Candidatus Nanopelagicales bacterium | reverse complement strand
CCCCGCATGAGCTCACCGTCGGTAATGCCCGTTGAGCAGAAGAAGACGTTGTCGCCGGTCACGAGATCATCGGTCGTGAGCACCCGGTTGAGATCATGGCCTGCCGCCAGGGCCTTCTCGCGTTCAGCATCATCGCGCGGCCACAGCATGCCCTGGATCGTGCCTCCGAGGCATTTCACGGCGCACGCGGTGATGATGCCTTCGGGGGTGCCACCGATTCCCATCAGCGCGTCGACTCCCGTCCCCTCGCGCGCCGCCATGATCGCGCCTGCGACGTCACCGTCGGTGATGAATTTGATTCGAGCGCCAGCGTCGCGCACGTCACGGACGAGTTGATCGTGGCGGGGGCGGTCGAGGATGCAGACGGTGAGATCGTTGATGGATCGTTTCGTTGCGCTCGCGATCCGCGACAGGTTCTCCGAGACCGGTGCGGTGATGTCGACGACGTCTGCTGATTCGGGGCCCACGACGAGTTTGCTCATATAGAACACCGCGCTCGGGTCGTACATGCAACCGCGCTCAGCCACGGCAAGCACCGAGATCGCATTCGTCATGCCTTTAGCGCACAGTGTGGTCCCATCGATGGGATCGACGGCGACATCGACCGCCGATCCTGTTCCATCACCGACGCTTTCACCGTTGAACAGCATCGGCGCATCGTCTTTCTCGCCCTCACCGATCACGACGACACCGTCCATCGACACGCTGCCGATGAGTTGGCGCATCGCGTTGACGGCCGCCCCGTCTGCGCCGTTCTTATCGCCACGACCGACCCATCGAGCCGCAGCCATGGCAGCAGCCTCGGTGACCCGGACAAGTTCCAGGGCGAGGTTGCGATCGGGGGCCTGCGGCGTTCGGTTCATGCTCCGAGCATGGCATGACGGGGAATGCGTCGGGTCGGAAAGGTGCGTGCTCTCGCTCGTCGCGCCACAATGGGGTGGTGACACAGCAGCCCACCGATGGACCCGGCAGCGACAGGCCGGCCGCGCCGCCTGCGCCGCAACCTGGTGAGTTGCGCCCCACAGGGCGACCCAATGCCCGCCTGGGGAAGACCGTCGCCGACATGGCCCGATCGATGGTGGTGGTTCTGATCGTGGTGGGGGCGGTCCTGCTGATCACGTGGCGCCCCCAGCCCGACGCGATCCGATCGGTGGATCCCACCGAGGCGCTCACTGCCGCCCGAGCGACCGCGGGCTACCCGGTGCTCTATCCCGAAGACCTGCCCGAGGGGTGGGCGATCACCAGCGCGCGTTGGGATCTGCCCGTCGATGCGGAGCCGGATCCGGCGTGGCACCTCGGGTTCGTCACACCTGAGGAGGCATATGCCCAACTCGGTCAATCGGCGACGATCAATCCCGCCTATCTCACGGGTCAAACGCAGGGTGGACAACCGGTCGGCGAGGATCCCTCGGGGTGGCAGCGTTACGAAAACTCCGGGCTTGAGCCGACGCGTTCGCTGGTGACCGTGGTCGACGGTGTCACGATCGTCATCTCGGGGACAGCACCGTGGGAGACCCTGTCCGATCTGACACAGCGGCTGAGCCCAACCGCGACGCCGGAGCGCTAGGCGATCCCGGCTTCCCCACCGGCTTCCCCACCGGCTTCTTCGTCTACTTCTTCGTCTACTTCTTCGTCTACATCGACGGGAGTCGCCGCATCGAGCCATCGTTGGCAGTGGGCGGCCAGCGCCTCTCCGCGCTCCCACAGAGCCAGGGCGTCTTCCAAAGGCACGGCTCCCGATTCCATCTGCGCCACGATCGCGGTCAGTTCGTCGCGCGCCTGCTCGAAGCCCATCACGGCGATGTCGTCGGGAATGATGACGATAGTGGGGCCCTCGTCGGCTGTTCCTGCACCGGTGTCGTCGGCATCAGTCATGTGCCCGGATCTCCTTCATCGCGTGAGCTCTCTTGGGAGGGCTCGACGCGCTCGACGGTGAGTTGGCCGATCGCAACGCGCACCCGGAGGCGCTCGCCGAGGCCGACCTGATCAGCATCCCGGATGAGCCGGCCGGTGTCGACCGACTGCACGACGGCGTATCCACGCTGCAGGGTCGCGAGGGGAGACAGCGTGCGAACCTGCGCGACGAGATGGTCGACGGTTCGTCGTTCGACCTCGACCCGGTGGCGGATCGAGGTCCGGATCCGGTCCCGCGCGGTCTGCACCCGCTGATACTCGGTGTCGATGCGGCGCACCACGGCAGTTGTGCCACGGGCGTACAGATCGGTGATGATGTCCCACTGCTCATCGAGATCGGGCACGATGCGTTTCGCGGCATCGGTAGGGGTTGAGGCACGCAGGTCGGCGACGAAGTCCACGAGCGGGGCGTCTTGTTCATGGCCGATGGCGCTGACTACGGGTTTCGGTGATGCGACGACCGCACGAACCAGCCGTTCGTTGCTGAAGGGCAGCAGGTCTTCGACGCTGCCACCGCCTCGGGCAAGGATGATCACGTCGACGTCGCCGATCGCGTTGAGGTCTTCGATGGCCGCCACGATCTCAGCGACTGCGGATGCTCCTTGAACGGCGACTTCGCGCACCTCGAATGCAGCCGCCGGCCACCGGCTTCGCGTATTGACCAGGACGTCCTGCATGGCAGCGCTCGCTCGGCCGCAGATCAGCCCGATACGCCTGGGCAGAAACGGCAGGGTGCGCTTGCGTTCGGGAGCGAACAGGCCCTCGGCGGCGAACAGTGCCCGAAGCCGTTCGAGTTCCTCGAGCAGTGCACCTCGCCCAACGGCCCGAAATTCCCGGGCGCGCATCTGCAATTGACCTCGGCCGGCATAGAACTCCGGGCGAGCATGGACGATGACGCGTTGGCCGTCAGTGATGCCTGGCTTTACCCGGTCGAGAATGTCGACGTCAGTCACGATGCTCAGTGACATATCCACGTCGATATCGCGCAGGGTCACCCAAGCCATGCGCATGCCGGGTCGCCGACTGATCTGAGTGATCTGGCCCTCCAGCCACACCGCCCCCAGCCGGTTCACCCATTCGGCGATCTTGCTCGACACCGTCCGTACCGGGATCGGTGCCTCGGGGGAATTGTCCAACGCCACGAGTGGCAAGCCTACGCATCCACACCACCGCATTCGCTGGATCACAACTGAGCACCTACGATGGAAGGGTGTTAGAGCGAGAGGAACCAGCCGAGACTGCTGCTCCACCTGCGGGAGCGCGGAGACGAGTCCTCGTCGCAGCTCCCCGCGGATACTGCGCCGGGGTCGACCGGGCGGTCGTGACTGTTGAGAAAGCCCTGGATCTCTATGGCCCACCCGTATACGTGCGCAAACAGATCGTCCATAACCGGTATGTAGTGGACAAACTCGAAGAGCAGGGCGCCATATTCGTCGAGGAACTCGAGGAGGTTCCCGAAGGGTCCACCGTCGTTTTCTCAGCGCACGGAGTCGCCCCGAGCGTGCACACCGAAGCGCAGCAGCGCTCCCTGAAAACGATTGACGCCACCTGCCCACTGGTCACGAAAGTGCACTCCGAGGCCAAGCGTTTCGCGGCCGAGGGCAAGCAGATCCTGCTGATCGGTCACGAGGGACACGAGGAAGTCGTCGGCACGATGGGCGAGGCCCCTGAGGCGATCACCCTGGTGGAGAATCCCGAGGACGCCGAATCGGTTCAGGTCGATCCCGATCGCGAGATCGTCTGGCTATCCCAGACCACACTGTCGGTCGACGAGACCATGGAGACAGTCGATCGACTCAAGCAGCGGCTACCGAATCTGAGCAGCCCACCCAGCGATGACATCTGCTACGCGACCCAGAACCGCCAGGCGGCGGTGAAGGTCATCGCGGAACAATGCGATGTCCTCGTCGTCGTGGGGTCGGGTAATTCGTCCAATTCGGTTCGCCTGGTCGAGGTGGGGCTCGAGGCGGGAGCCACGGCCGCCTACCGGGTCGATGGTGTGGACGAACTGCGCGAAGAATGGTTCGCCGATGCCGTGACAGTCGGGGTCACCTCAGGGGCCTCGGTGCCCGAAGTCCTCGTTGAAGGAGTGCTGCGGTGGCTCGCCGACCGTGAGTTCGCCGATGTCGAAGAGGTGACCACCGCAGAGGAAACGCTGATCTTCGCGCTGCCACCGGAACTGCGACGGGACATGAAGGCCGCTGCTGCGCAGTAGAGAGAGGTCGGAAAGGTGATGGCTGCGAGGTCCACCGTTCCATGAGGTTCAGCGTCTCAGGGCTCGACGTCGACGGATCCCCACGATCAGGGCCGCCAATGCTGTCGCGACGATGATCCAGACCGCCGCGCGACCGAGGGTGAAGGGAATCAGCAGGCCCTGCCGCACCCAAAAACCACCCCCGGTCACCGTCAGCTGGCCGACGGTGACGGTGGTCAACAAGAACGCCAGTGATGGTGTGACCACGACCCAGTAGCCATCGTGAGGCCGCACGGTCGCCGCAGCGTAGGCGCTACCGAGAACCAGGGCGATCCCGGTGAGCCAGCCGAGTTGACCGGTGACGAAGACGTCGGCGGTACCGATGATGGTGGTTACACCGAGGATCATCGCGACCGCGATCCAGGCGGAGATTCCCTGATTGAGCTCAGCGCCATGGCGCGACCGAACTGTTCTGCCAGCTGCCCTGTCAGTCGCCCTGGCATCCGGTGACCGATCGGTCACCGG
>JAGYOB010000227.1 GCA_018399515.1 Candidatus Nanopelagicales bacterium | reverse complement strand
GGCGGCTGCCGCAGTCGCTGAAGGAGCTCAGGGGGTGCTCATCGACATCGCCGGACCCGTCCGATTCGCTCTCGACGGTGAGTACCTGATCGGGCTTTCGCTCAGCGCACCGGACCCGTGAGGGATTCGCCCGGGCCCTGGCCGGGGGAGTCGGGGATGTCCGATGCTTCGGCAAAGGCCCGCTGAAGGGCTGAAAGCCCGTCGCGTAACGGTGCAGCGTGCTGGGGGCCCAGATCGCTCGCGCTCGCGGTGACCAGCCCGGCCAGGGCCGTGATCAGGATGCGCGCCTCCGCCAGATCGAGATCGGCACGAGCATCGGGCCCATCGCCGAGTCCGCACCGGATGGCGGCAGCGGTCATCAGGTGGACAGCCAAGGTCGTGACCACCTCGGCGGCTGGCACATCCGAAAGATCCCGCAGGGCCTGGACGGACTCCTCATCGCTCACCCTGCTAGCCTGTCAGGGTTCTCACCTGGCATCGGACGCCGGGTGTGGTCACAAGCGGAATCTCGATTCCCACCTGCCGGACGGATAACTGGTCGCGCAGGTCACGACGTGCGGTCTCCGCGCTGACGCTGCCCAAGTGGCGTCCGGGAGGCGCACGCCATCGAGCCTCCGCGATCTTTGTTCCACGCGGCACCGTGTCGCATGGTCTCGACGAAGGAGGCGCTATCAGCGTCGAACCCCGCATCAACGATCGAATCCGCGTTCCCGAAGTGCGGCTCGTCGGTCCCCAGGGTGAACAGGTCGGCATCGTCCGTATCGAAGACGCCCTGAGGCTGGCCGCTGAGAGCGATCTCGACCTCGTCGAAGTCGCTCCGATGTCGAAGCCGCCGGTGTGCAAGCTCATGGACTACGGCAAGTTCAAGTACGAGGCAGCCGTGAAATCCCGTGAGGCCCGCAAGAACCAGACGCACACCGTCATCAAGGAGATGAAACTCCGGCCGAAGATCGATCCGCACGACTACGAGACCAAGAAGGGTCACGTCGTGAGGTTCCTCAAGGCCGGGGACAAGGTGAAGATCACGATCATGTTCCGAGGGCGCGAACAGTCTCGCCCGGAACTCGGACTGCGCCTGCTGGCCCGGCTCGCCGAGGATGTCGAAGAACTCGGCTTCGTCGAAGCCACACCCAAGCAGGACGGCCGCAACATGATCATGGTGCTCGCCCCGCATCGCAAGAAGTCCGATGCCAAGGCGCAGGCCACCCGCGAACGTTCGCAAGCTCAGGCAGAAGCTGAGGCGGCCGCCGCCGACGCCTAGCACCCATCAACACTCGACCAGCAATGCACCGATTCGCACCAACTCGCAGCAACGAAATGAGAAGGGGAGCAGGACATGCCCAAGCAGAAAACCCACAGCGGATCCAAGAAGCGATTCAAGGTGACCGGATCCGGCAAGATCATGCATGAGCGCTCCAACCGTCGCCACCTCCTGGAGGTCAAGTCGAGCAAGCGGACCCGACGACTGACCGGTGTTGCCGAGGTGGCTCCCGCCGATGTCAAGAAGGTCAAGCGACTCCTCGGCCGCTGAACCCCGGGTGCTCTCAGCGCACCCAGCGACCCCTTCCCGTTTCGACCCCGTTCCTACGAAGGAGAACTGCCATGGCACGCGTGAAGCGCGCGGTGAACGCGCACAAGAAGCGCCGCGAGGTCCTCGACCAGGCCAGCGGATACCGCGGCCAGCGGTCGCGGCTGTACCGCAAGGCTAAGGAGCAGGTAACCCACTCCCTGGTCTACGCCTATGACGATCGAAAGGCCCGCAAGGGAGACTTCCGCCGCCTGTGGATCGTGCGCATCAACGCTGCCTGCCGGGCGCACGGGATGACCTACAACCGCTTCATCCAGGGCCTGAAGGCCGCGGGGGTCGAGGTTGATCGGCGGATGCTCGCCGAGTTGGCCGTCAATGACGAGGTGGCTTTCACCGCACTGGTGCAGATCGCGCGCGACGCGCTGCCGGCTCCCAGCGCCGCTTGACCGCACAACTGCAAATCCCGGACACACTGACCTCTCCGCGTTCGGCGCGGGTGAGTGCGGTGCGGGCCCTCCACGAACGAAGGCATCGCGCTGAGCGCGGTGCCTTCGTCGTCGAGGGCCCTCAGGCCGTCGAAGTAGCCTCCCGGCACGATCGCATCCGTGAGTTGTACGTCACCGAGGATGCGGCACGGGCCTACCCGCACCTGGTGCGATCGGCCCTCGACGGTGGGGCGCGGGTTGCACGGATGGCCGACTCTGTCGCTCGAGCAATGGCCGAAACTGATCATCCCCAGGGCGTGATCGCGGTGTGCCCGCTGGTAACCCGATCCTGGACGGGCTATCCGTGCACGGCCGATGGAGTGCATCCTCAGATGCTGGTGGTCTTGGACCGGATCAGCGATCCGGGCAATGCCGGCACGATCATCCGGACCGCCGATGCAGCGGGCGCCTGCGCGCTGGTGTTCACCCCCGGGTCGGTTGATCCGCATAACGGCAAGTGCGTCCGCGCCACTGCTGGCTCCATCTTCGATATCCCGATTTTCACCGATGTCACGGTAGACAAGGTGATCGAACAGGCGCGCGCCGACGGTGTGACAACGCTCGCTGCCGACGGTCGAGGTGATGTCGTGCTGGGGTCGCCCGAGGCCGCCGAGTTGTTGTCGGGGAATATCGCGTGGGTGTTCGGCAATGAGGCCCACGGGATGGACCCGCAGGTCGCCGCCGATGTCGATGCCCGTATCGCGATCCCGATCCGCGGTGGCGCCGAGAGTCTGAACCTCGCCGCCGCAGCAGCGATCTGCCTCTACGCCCCCATCCTCTAGCCCTTCTCCGGGTAGATCAGGCCCTAGGAGGGCACGTTTTACCCGAAGAACTGCCCGGAGTTTTCCAGTGCATTCCGGGTCCGGCTCTCTGGCAGGGACTTTGGTCCCCCCGACACGGGTCGTTCGGTGCCGAGGCGAGTGCGTCACGACGCTGGAGACTGGTCCCAGCCGTCGAAGGAGGAGTCCCGTGTCTGAGCGTCGTTCCCGATATTTCTGCATGCCGATTCTGGAAGAGAAGGGCTATGTCGTGTTATCCCGCGATGGCGAGGCCATCGATCCCGGTGAATGGCGCAACCTCGAATACGTCGACTGGAAGTCATCGGGCGACACACGATTCGCCCCGCTTGCATCAGTGAGTGGTGGCATCGAGTGCAACGCCTTCTGGCATTTCGATCCGCCGCGGACCGACAAGGACGGTGTCTGGATCGAATCCCAAGTAGCCACCGCACCGACCATCGCCCGCAAGGCGATGGAGGTCGAGGCGAACGTTGGTCGGGTACGCATCATCGAACTACAACCCAACACTTTCGCCGATGCGTTGTACAACTCCCATCTCGACGACAACAACCGACTCAACCCTGAGGGGGAGGGTTGGGTCGTGCGGGTATTCCAGAACCTCACCGATGATGAGACGTCGTACATGGTGCTGCGCGAGGACATCGATGATCCATCGACACAGACGTTGATCGCGCTGCCTGCCGGAGCAAGGATCGTGGTGGATTCCCAGCGTATGTGGCATTCGGTGTGGCACGACGGTGACGAGCCGCGCTACTGCCTGATCACCTCATACGAGTCCGGGCCGGAGCTGGAGAAATGGATCTTCGCCAATGGTCCGACCGTCGATGTCGAGACCCCCGAACTCGACGAGGAGATGGTCGTGCAGGCAGAGGTCCAAGCCCAGGACCGTCGCCGCAAGCGCACCGAGCGCTACGGGTACGACCCCACCACCGTCCGTTCTGAGGCCTAGCCCTTCTTCGGGCGATTCAGGCCCAACATGGGCACGTTCCACCCGAAGATTCGCCCGAAGTTTCCACTCAGGTGTGGTCCATCACCCGACCCGGCCGCGTGTGTCGCGGGCGGTGCGGCCCTGGCGATCATCCATACTGGTGCCGTTGCATCCGTCGCAGCGTCAGACGCTGTCAGCACCGAGGAGTCGAGGCCACGCCATGACCGAATCGTCCATGGACCCCCGTGACTATGTCACTTTGCCCGTCTTCGCAGAAACCGGCTACGTCGTCCTCGATTCTTACGATCAGCCAGCCGACCCGGCTGAGTGGCTCGATATCGAGTACGTCGACTGGAAGTCCTCCGGTGACACCCGATTCGCCCCGCTGGCCTCTGCCTACGGCGACCTTGAGTGCAACGGCTTCTGGCACCACGACCCGCCGAAGACCGACAAGGACGGAGTCTGGGTCGAATCGAATATCGCCAAGGCACCGCATCTCAAGGCGCGAGCCGAAGAGCCGGGGGCGAACATCGGCCGGTGCCGGGTGATCGAGTTGAAGCCGAACACGTATGCCGAGGCGATCTACAACCTGCATATCGATGACAACAACCGCCTCAATCCCGAGGGCACCGGATGGATCGTGCGCGGGTTCTTCAATCTCACCGACGATTCCGACAGCGTGATGATCCTGCGCGAGGACCGCGACGATCCTTCGACTGAGACGCGCGTACCCCTGCCTGCAGGTACCCAGGTCATCATCGACACGCAGCGGCTGTGGCACGCCGTGTGGCATCCCGGTCCGCAGTTGCGCTACTGCCTGATCACGTCGTGGGAGGCTGGGCCGGACCTCGATGCCTACATCGGGGTTCGCCATCCGATCACCCGCATCGAGAGTCCCGAACTGCCCGCAGGCATGGCTGAAGCTGCTGAGGCTGAGGTTGCCGAGCGGCGTGCAGCACGCGCGGCTGCCACAGGGACGACGACAACGGCGATGAGCGAGGCCTGATCCGCGAATCAGTTGGATTACCCCAACCTCACGGATGGGCTCGGGTGCAGTCCAGGTAGCGTGACTGCAGTTCACGGAGTTGCCAGGAGAAGGGTTCAAGGGTGTGACGGTTTCTGCTGTCTCGGAGAACGACGTCCTCGACGCCCTCGAGGCGGAGGCCATCGGGGTCTACCGAGAGGTCGCCGGGGCGTTTCGTCGTCCAGTACTGCTGTACTCCATCGGCAAAGACTCCAGCGTTCTGCTGCACCTCGCCCGCAAAGCCTTCCATCCATCGCCTATCCCGTTCAAGGTCATGCACATCGATACGACCTGGAAGTTCAAGGAGATGATCGCTTTCCGTGACCGGATGGCGCGGGAGCTCGACCTCGATCTGGTGGTGGCTACGAACCACGAGGCTGTCGCTGAAGGGGTGACGCCGTTCACACACGGCGCGCACGAATACACCCGGATCATGAAGACCGTGGCGCTGCGTGAGGGTTTGGATTCGCTACAGGCCGATTGTGCGATCGGTGGCGCTCGGCGCGATGAGGAGAAGTCACGAGCCAAGGAGCGGATTTTCAGTTTGCGCGAACCGGGCCATCGCTGGGATCCGCGTAAGCAGCGACCGGAGTTCTGGCACACCGCGAACACGCGATTGACCGAGGGCCAGTCGATGCGAGCGTTTCCGATCAGCAACTGGACCGAGTTCGATATCTGGCGCTACATCCGTCGAGAGAATATCGAGATCCCCGAGTTGTATTTCGCCCAGGAGCGCCCTGTAGTCGAGCGCGACGGGACTCTCATCATGGTCGATGACGACCGTCTGCCGTTGCGTGACGGTGAGGAACCGATGGTCAAAAGCGTTCGCTTCCGGACTCTAGGCTGCTATCCGCTCAGCGGCGCCGTCGAATCGACGGCGGCTGATCTTGACACGCTGATTGCTGAGATGCTCGAGAGCAACATCTCCGAACGAGCCGGCCGACTCATCGATGGAGAAGGTTCCGGATCGATGGAAGCCAAGAAAGCCGAGGGGTACTTCTAATCATGACTGAGTTGCTCACGCGCACTACGTCACTGGAAGCGATTCCTGTTGTTCGACTCGTCACCTGCGGCTCGGTTGATGACGGAAAGTCAACATTGATCGGGCGTCTTCTCGCTGAGACCGGGTCGATCCCGGAGGATCAACTCGAATACGCTCGCCGCACCCGGCGAGGCGGTTCGACGATTCCGGTGGGCGAGGTTGATTTTTCCCTGCTCACCGACGGTTTGGAGGCCGAACGCGAACAGGGCATCACCATTGATGTCGCTTATCGGCACATGTACCTTCCCAACGGGCGACGGGTCATCATTGCCGATGCGCCCGGCCACGAGCAGTACACCCGCAACATGGCCGTCGCGGCCTCCAATGCTGAAGTTGCGGTTCTACTCATCGACGCCGCACGCGGAGTGCGACCGCAGACCTTCCGGCATTTGACGGTGTGTGCGCTCATGGGAGTGAAGAGCATCATCGTGGCGATCAACAAGATGGATCTTGTCGGATACGAGCATGCGACCTTCGAGGAACTCAGTGGTGCAGTGAAGGCCGCTGCCGCGCGACTAGGTATCGACGAGGTGCTCGCCATTCCGGTGAGCGCTTTCGCTGGCGACAACGTCACATCCGCCTCCGCTCGAATGCCGTGGTACCACGGGCCGTTCCTGTTGCGCGCTCTGGAGGAGTGGACGCCACCGTCGATTGTTGCAACACCCTTCCGATTCCCGGTTCAGTACATCGTCCGCGCAGAAGGCAACTTCCGTGGCTACGCCGGAACTATCGCGGCCGGTGAGGTTCGCCCGGGCGACGATGTGGTGGTCGCTGACAGCGGCGTTACGGCCAAGATCGCCCGCATCGTCGCCTTCGACGGGGATCTGGCTCTGGCTCGAGCCGGTGAAGCGATCACCCTCGTCCTCGACCGTGAAGTCGATGTCACGCGGGGCGATCTGCTTGCCGCAGCCGGCGCAGACAGCAACGGGAGCACTGCCTGGCCGCAACCGGCTGACCGATTCTCCGTCGATGTGGTGTGGACGGGCGAAGAGCCCCTCATGCACGGCCGGTCCTACATGCTGATGGTCGGTCCGCGCAGCGTCCCGGCCACCGTCACGGTTGTGCGCCATCGCCGCGACGTCGTCTCAGGCCAGCAACTCGCAGCCCGTGTCCTTGAAATGAACGACATCGGTCGCATCGAGGTAGCGACGGATACTCCGATCCCGCTCGATTCGTATGCGACGTGCCGGGACACCGGTGGATTCCTCCTCGTCGATCGCGTCACCGCCGACACGGTCGCTGCGGGCATGGTCACGCACGCCCTGCGTCGAGCGCTCAACGTCGTTCCGCACAGCTACGAGGTCAATCGTGAAGCTCGGGCGCTGTTGAAGAATCAGCGTCCCCGGGTGGTGTGGTTCACCGGGCTTCCCGGCTCCGGCAAGTCGACGATCGCCGATGCCACCGAGGGCCGACTGCACGCTCTGGGTGTGCATACCTATGTCCTCGA
>JAGYOB010000226.1 GCA_018399515.1 Candidatus Nanopelagicales bacterium | reverse complement strand
ATCGAGGTGCGTGGCTATCACGAGAACTTCTACGGGGATATGAACGACGCGATCAATGCGGGGGATCCATCCGACCGGATGGTGGCGTGGTGGCCCGTTGACTCGGACAGAGCCCGCAGAGCAGCCGATGGCGAGCTGGCTGCGGCGTCGGAGACCGCGATGCGCGAGGCCGCTGATGTCCGCCTGGTCGCCACGCCGGAGGACATCGTCTCGTTGCGGGCGGCTGATCCGAAGGCAGCCCGCAAGTGGCGTCTGAGGGTCCGAGAGCAGTTGCAGCAGTCGTTCGTCGATGGCTGGGTGATCGATGGCATTACCGATGAGGGCTCGTATGTGCTGCGCCCAGCACCAGGCGAAGGAGGATCGCGATGACGCGCATCGACCGTATTCGGCTGCACCGCATCGATATGCCCCTCATTCGGCCGTTCCGCACGTCGTTTGGCACGCAGGACGCTCGCGACATCCTGCTCGTGGAAGCGATCACCAGCGATGGTGTGTCCGGCTGGGGGGAATGCGTCGCCATGTCCTGGCCGGGGTATTCCTATGAATACGTCGACGGTTGCGTCGACGTGCTGACCGAGCACCTCGTGCCCTTGGTGCTGCGTGATGGGGTGGTTGATCCGCTCGAAGTGCATCGACGTCTTGCTCGCGTGCAGGGCCACCCGATGGCCAAGACCGCACTGGAGACCGCGATCCTCGATGCCTGGCTGCGTACGCGTAGCGAACGGCTGGTCGACTTCCTCGGCGCGGAATACCCCGGACAGGTGCGCGATGAGGTCGACTGCGGGGTGAGCGTGGGGATTCCGCCCAGCGAATCGCTGTCTGAACTCCTCGATGAAGTTTCCGGCTATGTCGACGCGGGGTATCGGCGGATCAAACTGAAGATCGAGCCCGGATGGGATGCGCAACCGGTGCGTGCTGTGCGCGAGACCTGGCCGGAGATCCTGCTGCAGACCGATGCGAATCAGGCGTACACGCGAGGTGACGCGGCCCTGCTCGCTGCGATGGATCGGTTCGATCTCCTGCTGGTGGAGCAGCCTCTACCCGAGGATGATCTGCTCGGCCACGCAGCGCTCGCGCGAGAGATCACCACCCCGGTGTGTCTGGATGAATCCATCACCTCGGTTGCGGTGGCCGAAACCGCGCTCGCGGTCGAGGCCACGTCGGTCATCAACATCAAGCCCGGACGAGTCGGTGGGTATCTCACCGCCGTCGAGATCCACGACCTATGCCACCAGCGCGGTGTTGTGGTTTGGTGCGGGGGCATGCTCGAAACCGGAATCGGACGGGCTGCGAATGTCGCGCTCGCGGCACTTCCGGGGTTCACACTTCCCGGCGACACGAGCGCATCGAATCGGTACTACGCAGTCGACGTGACCCCACCGTTCGTTCTCGACGAGGGGCGTCTGGCTGTCCCGTCCGCACCTGGAATCGGCGTCGAACCGATCCCGGAGATCCTCGCGGAGTTGACCACGTGGAGCGCCCTCATCGAGCGATGACCGCACCGGTGATGCGGGCGAGCGTGAATGCACGGACCTGACCGACGGTGTGATCCATCGCCGTCAGGGTTCCCGGAGCCAGCCGCACCGGGGTGGCCAACACCGATCGTCGGTCGCCGTCGGAGTCGGCGTAGCCCAGTCGCACGACCTGACCGCTGGACAGCGCATCGCGCAATGTGGCCAGCGTCTGGCTGGTCGATCCGGTCGGAACCTCGTGTTCGACATCGTCCTCGACGAGGTCACGGTCGAGAACACGTGCAGTGGACCGCAGCGTCGTCACTGCCGCATCGATCAATGCCGACCGAGGTGTGGTGCGGGAGCGAGGTTCGCCGATCGCCGATCGGGCGGGTGCTCGCTGTGGTCGGGTGGGTTCGGCGAGCACGCGCCCATCGGGGGACTCGGGCAGTGGCGCCAACCCCGATGCTCGCAGTGCGGCGAGAACACGATCGGGGGGTTCGGTGCTGACGAGCACACCGGGGGCCAACTCGACCAGATCGATGCCGTGCGCCTCGGCCAATGTGGCGCGGACGAGGGCGGTGTCCTCGGATCGGAGGTAACTGCCGGCGAGCCCGACCCGCAACCGTCCGTGGCGACGACCGAGATCGGCGACGAGATATTCCAGCGCCTGCGGCAGTGCAGTCGCGGACAGGTCGCCAAGGGTCGTGATGATGTCGTGCGCGTCTTTGCCGGCGTCGAACCCGCGACGCAGAGACGATTCGCTGAACCGGAATACCGTTGCGGCACCGGAACTCTCAACATCGGCCAGCAGTCGCATCATTCGCGCCGCGTCACGGCGCAGTGGGCCCGGAGCGATCGCGGTGAGATCACCTTGGATGAGTACCTGATCGACGGGTTCGGGCATGACACCGGCGATCAGTTCGGCGAGGCTGTTCGTATCGACATCGTCAACGAGGGCGCGGCCGGCGGAACCCAGCGCGCGCAGGCCGGTCACGCCCAGTAGTTCGGCCTGGTCCAGCACCGCTTGGATGTGGCCGGCGCGAGCGGGGGAGTGCAGCCGGGGGCGCCGGTCATCGAGCACTCCGACGACATCAGCGACATCGAGTGCGCCACCGGGTTGGCTATCGGCGAGCACGCCGAGGACCTCGGCACGCAGGGTGGGTAGATGGGCTGCTCGTGCTGCATCGGAGAGGGCATGCGGCGCGGCTTCGGGTTGGGCTGCCCCGCGCACGATCTCGGGGGCGCGATCGGTGTGCCACCACGCCTGCACCAGGTGTGCCCAGCGTTCACTCGGTGCATCAGCGAGCCAGTCGTCATAGGCCTTGGTCGGGCGCCATGCCTCCTCGAACTGCCCATCCCGGGCCAGTAACCCCGCGGCGTGACTGAGTTCGAGCCAGAACGCGGTGGTCACCTCGTCGGTATCCACGGTGCGCGCGGCCGCGGAGAGATCGCGCACCCCGAGGCCACCGCTGCGCAGCACGCTCGGCGCATCGACCGACCAGGCCTCCAGGAGTTCGGCGACGGCGTCGATCGCGGCGAAGGCGTGCTGGCCACAGGAGCGGTCGACATCGGCGATCGCGTGTTCGCGCACGATCATCGGTTCGCGAGTAGGCCACGCCGCATCGCGGATGACCCGCGGCGCACCGGTTCGGATCTGGCGTAAAGCCAGACCGACCTCGCGGGGCAGCGTGACGGTCTTGGGGCCGCGCGCGACGAGCAGATCCCGAGCCAGCAGCCATTCGATCGGTGTGCTCGCCGAATCGATGGTGACCACCCGGTCGGCGCGCTCGACCTGACCGACCGGTGGCCCCCACATCATCGAATCGACAAGCTCGATCACCTTCTCGGGCGCATCGGACAGTGTGTCGCGCAACGATTCGGCGGTCAGGGCCGCGAGCTTCGGTCGCATGTCGACGCAGGCGGGGCCGAGGCCGCCGGGGTGCGGGCCGAAGGCATCTCGCGCGGTGCGCACCATCCGATACGGATCGTCGCCCCACACCAGCGCCAGTGACACCAGTCCCGACACTGCGGCATCGACCGCATCACGAAGTTCGGCATCGAAGCAGGAACGAATGGACTCGGCGGACGTCGGCTCGTCGAGTGCGGCGAGGGTTTCGGCGACCTGCAGGGTGAATCGGTCGAGGGAATCGAGGGCGCGTGCCACCGAAGCGGCCGATCCTGCGCGCGTGGCCAGGGCTGCGATATCGACCGGGACCGGTTGCAACAGGTCGGGTCGGGCGCGCAGCAACCCCGCGAGGGCGTCGTCATCGCGGTGTCGCAGGTCATCGGCGAGGCTGCGCATCCTTCGAACGCTACCCGTAGGCTCCGTGGAGTGGGCGACTCGGTAATCGGTTTCGACCTCGATATGACGCTGGTTGATTCCGCTGCCGGGATCATCGCCTCAGTGCAACACGTGTGCGCGCAGTTCGGTGTCGAAGCCGATGCCGACGAGATCGGCGCGACGATCGGACTGCCCCTCGACCGGGTCTTCCCACGATGGCTGCCCGATCAGCCGTATGACGTACTGCTGGCGGCCTATCGCGAGCATTACGCCGAAAACGGCGTGCCTTTGAGTCGGGCGATGCCCGGTGCCGCTGACGTGCTGGCGGCGGCGCGTGAATCGGGTTCGCGCATCGTCGTGGTCACCGCCAAGCATGGGCCGATCGCCGAACGTGTCCTCGAGGTTGCCGGACTATCGGTGGATGCCGTCGTCGGGGAGGCTTTCGCTGAACAGAAGGCGACGGTGCTGCAGCAGTTTGCGGCGGGGGTCTATGTCGGTGATCACCCCGGGGATATGCGCGCGGCACGGTTGGCCCAGGCCCGCGCGATCGGTATTGCGACCGGTCCGTCGACGCGCGAGCAACTATTCGAGGCCGGCGCGCACGAGGTGCATCCGGATCTCAGCGCATTGACATCGCACATCGGGTTCGGTTGAGTGCTGAGATGACCTTGCGCCGAACTGCTGGAGCGTTTCCCATCGCATTAGCCACCGGGGCCCTGCTCGCTGGATCCTTGACCGCGACCGCCACGGTGTCTCTCGCGGAGGAACCAGCATCGACGACAGCTTCCTGGGTGAAGACATCCGCGGATGACGTGCCGACGGCGACGTTCACCGCGGTGATGCCCTATGACCGCCCGGCGTTGCGCCGCCTCGCCCGTCAGATCTCGCACCCTGATGGTCGTGCGTTCCGCGAGTTCCGCACCCTCGAGCAGGCGGCTGCGCAGGTCGGTGCCACTCGCAAGGCGCGCCGGGCGCTTCGGGAGCGCGCGCGAGAATTGGGCATCGACGTGGCCTTCGACGGCACCGGGCTCACCGCCCAACTCACCGCCCCGCTAGACACCTGGGTGGACATCTACGGCACGCAACTGGAGTTAACGGACGCCGCACCGATGGCGAAGTCGGTGTTCGTGCCCAATGCGAAAAACACCAGCTATGAGCCGGAT
>JAGYOB010000225.1 GCA_018399515.1 Candidatus Nanopelagicales bacterium | reverse complement strand
GCCCGCTCGATGTCGATGGCGCCAAGCAACTCGCCGAGTTCGACGTGATCGCGGGGGGTGAATCCCTCGGCTTCGAAATCCCGCGGTTCCCCCATGGTGTCGCGGATAGTGAAGTCCGCCTCACCGCCGACCGGTGCTCGATCATCGACGACATTCGACACCGCTAACGAGGCGGAGTCGAGTTCGCCGGCTAGCCGGGTCGCCTGTGCATCGGCTGCTTTCACCCGTTCGGCGAGTTCGGCTGCCGTCGCCATCAAAGCCTCGAGCTCGGACTTCGCCTGTGAGTCCTGGGGGTCCTTCTTGACCCGGCCCTGCAGCGGCCCGATGCGCTTGCCGAGCTGCTTCTGCTCGGCGCGGACCTCGTCGAAGGCCTGCTGTGCCGCGCGTCGGCGAATGTCCAGGTCGATCAAGGTGTCGATGATCGCGGCATCTTCGCCCCGTCGGCGCTGGGATTCGCGCAGCACGTCGGGGGATTCGCGCAGCAGCACCGGATCGATCATGCGTCCAAGGTTAGACGTTGGTCGCGGGCCACTCGCGCCTACAGGTAGGGACCGTGGCTGGACCGATCGGTCGACACCTCAGGTGATCCTTCGTCACCGGGTGTCACGATGACCCCCGGAGGAAGCATTCCCTGGGGCGCGCCGGCCCGACGCCGCATCTCCTCAAACTGTGCGCGCGCTGCCATCTGCTGGGCGAACAGGGCGGTTTGGATGCCGTGGAACAAGCCCTCGAGCCATCCGACGAGCTGGGCTTGGGCGATCCGAAGTTCGGCCTCGCTCGGCGCGACATCATCGGTCAACGGCAGAGAGAGTCGCTGCAGTTCCTCGACGAGTTCGGGGGCGAGACCGTCTTCGAGCTCGCTCAACGAGCGAGCGTGGATATCGCGTAACCGGGCTCGTGCCGCCTCATCGAGTGGTGCCGACTTCACCTCGTCGAGGAGTTGCTTGATCATCGAACCGATGCGCATGACCTTCGCCGGCTGGGACACCAGGTCGGTGATGTTCTGCCCGTTGCTCGACGCGTCCTGCCCGGAGGCAGGCATCGCGACGAGCGCTGTGACCGGCTGTCCATCGGGTCCGATGACGGTTGCGGTGTCCGATGGTGTCGGGCCGGGATCGGTCGGTGGCGTCGGATCGCTCATATCCCCATGGTGCCACCGATGGAGGACCCCCGAGTTCTGGGCGTGTCCACCCGGGCATGCTCCTCCGGGGATGTTCCCCCGGGCTTGTTCACCTGGGCATGGCACAATCGCAGGCTGCTTTGCCCAATGACCGGTCGTGACCGGTCACGTCCCTGTGGAGAGGACCTTCGTTGGACTACAACTGGCTGACCCCGAAGGCGCAGGCGCGCCCGGCCGGGGCCAAGGGATGGGGCTCCTTCGTCGTCGAGCCGATCGCTGCGGGTGAGACCGTCGCCTGCTTCGGTGGCTGGGTGATGACGGGTGCGAGTCTGGCTGAACTCCCGCATGATCGCCAAAGCCGCTCGATCCAGATCGATGCCGACCTGTTCCTCGTCTCGGCTCCGACCCCTGAGGCCGGGGACATGCTCAACCACTCCTGTGAACCCAACTGTGGACTGCTGGGATCGCAGTTGCTGGTCGCCATGCGCGACATCGAGCCGGGTGAGGAACTGAGCTTCGACTACGCGATGTGCGATGCCAGCGATTACGACGAGTTCACCTGTCTGTGCGGGGCGCCGACGTGCCGCGAGGTGGTGACCGGATCGGATTGGCGCAATACGGTGCTGCAGGAACGCTATGCCGGCTGGTTCTCGCCGTACCTGGTGCGCCGCATCGCCGCCCTCCCCCTGTCCTGAGGTTCTGCTCCCGACTTTGGCTGCCCATTGTTGGACTAATCCAACGGATGGCGGCCAGATGCGGGAGTGATTTCAGCCAGCCCGGTGGAAGACGGCGGTCCGGGGGACACGCCCTATCGCCGTGTCGATTCTTTTCTTGACGACGTGGGGGCTATCGCGGATCTCCGCCGGGGTCCAACGCGCAGTCGGGAGCCCTATCGCTAGCAGGGCCGCATCTCGACGCTTGTCTGCATGGAGCCGCCGCCGCCCATTGTCGCCCTCGTACTTGATGAGACCGTCTACCTCCCCGGCGATACAGCCGTCGATGAGGAAGTCCAGACGTCGGTGCACTCCGTCGGCATCACAGATCTCGACCTGCTGCTCAACGGTGTAACCGAACCTCACCAATCGACCGTGGGAAAACGACTCTGCGGGAGATTCCGATAACGGCGAGGCAACTGATACTGCCTCGATGAGTTTCGCAATCCCCGCTCTATGTCGCCAACTGTCGACGATCTCTTGCAGTATCTGTTGGATGCGTCCCTGTGCTCCGACACTGCGTACAGTGACGTGGTCGAATTCATGTGGATCATCGACGAATTCGAGGACAGCCATGCGAAACGCCGCCTCCAGCGCTATGAGTGCACGCGGCAGGTCATAGTTGGTTGCGATATGCGATGCGGTGATGAGGGGATGTGTCACGAACAGACCGGTGTCGGCATCTGCGATCACGTCGCGATCAGGCGAATGAGGAAAGTTATGTCGCCATACCTCGCCGGTTCGGCGTGATCGCGTACCTAACACGTGGAGATACTTGGGCGCACCGAGCGTCGGCACCGGTAATTGCAGCAGGTGTGCTGCAGTGAAGGAACAGAAGATCGCTTCAGGGTGGGTGCGCGCAAAGCCGAGGACTTGGGTTGTGTACCGCGAGACTGGATCATCGGGAGTGAGTGACGTTGTGAGCACCACACCACGGTGGGGAACGGATATGGTGCCGGCAGCGATGGCTGCCCTGAGTTGGCCACGGGTGATTCCCGCAGCCAGGGCCTGCTGGATCGACACGGGTTGACCGCTTCCGAGGATCGTGATCGCTCGTGCAGTATCGCGGGGAGCCATGCACACACCCTGCCCGCGGATGCATCACTCCCGCTCGAGCTGTCCACAGGTGAGGTCTGGCTCACCAGAGCCGACCTGAATCCCTCCCGACAATGGCAGCCGAATCGTGGAGTGATCCACGAAAGGGCGACCAATCGTGGGAGCGATTAGGGGACGAGCAGGATCTTGCCGGTCACCTCGCCGGCCTCCAGTGCCCTATGGGCGGCCGCCGCATCGGACATCGGGAGCACCCGATCCACCACCGGGCGCAGCAGTCCCGCGGCGATCCACGGCCACACATGGCGCTCGACCGCAGTGCAGATCTGCGCCTTGTCGTCGATCGGGCGCGAACGCAACGTGGTGGCACGGACGGTCGCGGACTTGCGTAGCAGCACCCCCAGATCCACCTCGCCCTTCACACCACCTTGCAGCCCGATGATCACGACGCGACCACCGCGGGCGAGGACATCGACATTGCGCTGCAGATACGCCGCACCCATGTTGTCGAGCACCACATCGACACCCCGGCCGCCTGTTTCGGCGCGCACCACCTCGACGAAATCCTGATCGCGGTAGTTGATGCAGATCTGCGCACCGAGTTCGGCGCAGGTGTCGAGTTTGGCCTGGCTGCCCGCAGTGACGGCGACTTGCGCGCCCAGCAACCGGGCGACCTGAATCGCCATCGTGCCGATACCACCCGCGCCGCCATGCACGAGCAGCCAATCCCCGCGCGTCAACCCGGCGACCATGGCGAGGTTCGACCACACCGTGCAGGCGACCTCGGGGAGCCCCGCGGCGGTCACCAGATCCACCCCGGAGGGAATCGGCATGCACTGGGCTGCCGGTACCGCGACCTTGGTCGCGTATCCACCACCGGCGAGCAGGCAGCACACCTCGTCACCGATCGCCAGCGACTCAACCCCGGATCCCAACGCGATGATGCGACCGGAGCACTCCAGTCCGAGGATGTCACTCGCACCGGGAGGTGGCGGATAGAAACCTCTGCGCTGCAGGATGTCAGCCCGATTCACCGCACTTGCGGCAACCTCGACAAGGACCTCACCGGGACCTGGCTGCGGATCTGCGACCTCACGCCAGTGCAGGACATCGGGATCCCCGGGGGAATCGATGACAATCGCATGCATGACAGGTGAGTCTGCCAGGTCGCGGGTTTATCAGTCGCCGCTGCTGTACGTCCCTGCCGGACCCTGCATCTCGTCGTGGTCGCTCCCCTGGCGTGTCTGCGCCTCGCGGATCACCACGAGTTCATCGTTCTTGTCCAGCACCCGGACCTGCCTGTCCTGGTTGAACCGGCGGATATCACCGTCTCGAACCACAGCGAGCACGAGTTCCTTGCCGCCCTTGATCTCACTGGGCGCCAGACCGAGCTCCTCCTTGGTGATCGGTCGCTGCACGACCTCGAGACCCCGGCGAGATTCCAGGAGGTCTTCCATCAAGGTGCCGGCTTCGGGCGAGATCAGCGTCAATGCCATGAGGTTGCCTGCGGATTCAGCGGTGGGGATGAC
>JAGYOB010000224.1 GCA_018399515.1 Candidatus Nanopelagicales bacterium | reverse complement strand
GCACCCCGCTGGGCAGCTGCCAGTCGAGGGGCAGGGCCTGTTGCCAACCCCGCGGTGGGCGCAGTTGCGGCGCCGGGGAGTGGATGACCCGCAGGACCGGTCGGGTCGCGGCCGAAGTCTCCGGCGCTGTGAGGGCGGGGGATGTCGTGGACATGGAGAGCTCCTCGTGGGTTGATCGATCTGACGTCCATATACTGTCATTTACCTACGTTTGCTTGTGAACGAATCTGACACCCTGTGGATAGCGGGTGTCAACCGGGCAACGTCACCCCTGTGGGTGGCAGGCTCAGCGCGTGCCGGATTCGACGGCACGGGATTCGCCGGCACGGGATTCACCGGCACGGGATTCGAGGGGGGGCGCAGATGGAATGGACTGATCCGCGGGAGATGGGCCGTCCCCGTGGGCCTGGAGGTGATCGCATCGACGACGCCGAACGGGTTCGCACCCTGCTCGAGGGTCTCGACGTGCAGGCCCAGGCGCTGGCGGCGCTCGATGATGCTGAGGCCGCCGAGGAACTCGCGCGGGCTGAGATCGCTCGAACGACGTGGGCGGATCGGGTGCGGGCGATCGACGCGACCGATCACGCCACCATCGGCCTGATCGAGGTCGAGTTGCCCGATGGTCAGGTCATTGCAGGCCGAGTGGTCGCGGTGCTCGCCGATGGCATGCAGTTGGCGAACGACGTGTGCACGTGGATCATCCGCACTGATGCCGTGCAATCGATCGTGGGCTTGGGGATGCGTACGAGGGAGGCGACACGGATCGAGCAGCGCCTGAGCGTCACGTCGGTCCTGCGGGAGTGGGCCCATGGGCGCAGCCCGGTGCAGTGCCTGTCAGCACGGGGGTTGCGCGAAGGCACCGTGGTGCGAGTCGGTGCTGATCACATCGACGTGGCCGAACACGAGCGGGGCGAGCCGATGTCGATCCGTCGTATCCGCACACTGCCCCTGCCCAGTCTGTGGGCGGTGCGGCGCTGGCAGTGAGCAGACCCACCGGATTCGCTCACCAGATGGCGGCCATTGTGTGAGCAGATCTGCGTTATCGCGACCGTTTCGTGAGCGGATTCGGGGGTGAGATCAGGTTTCGGCTTCGTCGGCGAAGGGATCCTCGCGACCGAACGGGTGGGTCTTGACGAAGTCGGCGGTAGCGGCGTACATCCGCTCGATATAGGACTCCAGTTCTGATTCCTCTACCCGCCACTGGCCGCGCCCGCCGACCTTGATGGCGCGCAGTTCGCCGCTTCGTACGAGGGCGTAGGCCTGCGCCGCGGAGATGTTGAGCACCTCCGAGATATCGGCAAGGGTGAGGAATCGGGCCACGCAGCAGATTGTGGCATCCCGGTGCGACGAATCGCCAAAACCGCCGTCCACAGGTGCGATCCCGTTGGAGTTGCATCACGAGGTCCGCACAAAGCAGGCTGTGCGCGGGGAAGGGGCACAGGCGATCCGGTCAGCAGGAGCTCAGTAGAAGCTCAGGAGAAGCTCAGGAGAAGCCATGTCCTTGAAGTTGAGTTCGGTGTTGCACCGCGGTGCTTCATCGAAACCGGCGCCACCGGCGTCGGCGCCTGCCGCGCGCGTTCAGCGACGTTGGTGGGCGGATACGCGTGTCATCGTCGGTGTGCTCGTCATCGTGGTGTGCACGCTGATCGGTGCGCGCGTCGTGTCGATGGGTTCCGATCAGGTTCAGGTGTGGCAGGTGCAGCGCGATGTGTCTGCCGGTGCAGTGCTCGCACCAGAGGACCTAGCTGCTGTCGGAGTGGCGCCGGATCTGGCGGAGGTCTACCTGTCCGCCGGCGTTTTTCCTGATGAGCCCCTCGCGGTCGATATACGTGCCGGGGAGATGCTGCCCGTTGCTGCTATGAGCGGCGGTGCGGCTCGCGATGCGCGATGGGTGACGTTGCCGATCGAACCGTTGCATGCTCCGGCGGATCTGTCTGCTGGCGATCGCGTCGACGTGTGGTCCACCCCTGACGCGAGTCGTGCTTTCGGATCGGATGCGGTGGTGCGGCCGAAACTGGTGCTGCCCAACGCTCTTGTGGCAAGTATCGATGTCGATGCTCGGGGATTCGCCGGGGATTACGCAGTCGTGGTCGAAGTGGCGCCGGACCAGACGGAGTCGCTGCTGACGGCGGTGCGCGGTGGGTGGATCGACCTGGTGCGTGTCCCCTTGGGGGCGACCCGATGAGTGTTCCTGTCGTTCTGGCAGCGCCGGGCCTCGCCGGTGAAACCGATCTCGTCGCGGCGCTCGCGCGGCCGGGTGCGCACGTTTCGATCGTTCGCCGCTGCGTCGATGCGATCGATCTCGTCGGAGCGGCGGCATCCGGGTGCGCGCATGCTGCGGTAATCGGCCCTCATCTGCCGCGCTTGGCGCGTGACACCATCGCGCGGCTCGCCGCTGCCCGGGTCGGAGTTCTCGGGGTGGTTGCGGCCGGTGACGATGCCGGCGAACGGATGCTGCGCGATCTCGATGTCAGTGAGGTCGTCGTCATCGCGCCCGGTGATATCGAGCAGGCGATCGGTCAACTCTCGCGGGCGGTTCGCGAATCCGGGGCGGCCTCGGTTGATGGAGTAGGCGTGGTCGACACCTCCGACGATGTCACGTCGCCACTGTCGGGGATCGATCTGGGTGCAGACTCGCCACCGGGGTCGTTGATCGCGGTGTGGGGCGCACATGGATCGCCAGGTGCGACCTCGGTGGCCATCGCTCTCGCCGACGAACTCGCGCGGATGGGGGAGCAGTCCCTGCTCATCGATGCCGACACCCTGGGTGGGTCGACGGCGATGGCGCTGGGGGTGCTGGACGAGGCGAGTGGGCTGGCTGTCGCCTGTCGACACGCGGATGCCGGCACGCTGGATGCCCTCACTCTCGCTCAGGCTGCCCGGTCACTCGGAGAGGGTTGGCGCATTCTGACCGGCATCAACCGGGCCGAGCGGTGGGTGGAACTCCGTTCGCCGGCGCTCACTCGACTCTGGCAGGTCTGTCGGGATCAGCCCGGTATCGCGATCGCCGACGTCGGAAGCGGACTCGAACCCCCGGAGAGCGGATGGACGAGTGGTGCTGATCGTTTCGCAGCCGCGCATACCGCGATCGAGCACGCGGATGCCGTCATCGCGGTGGGCAGTGCGGATCCGGTTGGGATGGACCGGCTCATCAATGGACTCGAGGTGCTGCGTCAGCGCAGCGACATGTCGCCGATGGTCGTCATCAACCGGGTGCGGCGCAGTGTGCTCGGTCGGGATGCGGCCGGACAGGTTCGCGAGGCGCTGGCTCGTCATGTACAGATCACCGATCCGATCCTCATTGATGACGACCCATCGGCCTTCGATGCGGCGCTCAAGGATGGTCGCACCCTGGCCGAGATCGCACCCCGATCGAAGGTTCGCGCGCAGTTGCGCGACCTCGCCCGGACAGTTGCCGGAGAACTCGCGGCTGTCGCCGCCCCGTAGGATCGGCGCCCGTGGCGCTCACTATCGGAATCGTCGGCCTGCCCAATGTCGGAAAGTCGACGCTGTTCAACGCGTTGACGAAGAACTCCGTGCTCGCGGCGAACTACCCGTTCGCCACGATCGA
>JAGYOB010000223.1 GCA_018399515.1 Candidatus Nanopelagicales bacterium | reverse complement strand
CCAGTTGAGCAGCAGGCCCATGGTGTCGCGCATCTCCGACAGGATCGCCACACGACCCTCGAGTCGAGGATCAAAGAACTGGTCGAACGACGTCACCGAATCCAGGCCGGCGTCTCGCTGCAGCAGCGGGGTGTTCCACCCGAACCCGGTGAAACCTGACTGCCACGGCAGCGAATACTCGCGATTGGGATCGAAGGGTGGGTTGGCCAGACCCGGAATGACGTTGACCCAGTTGGGGATCAGTTCCTTATTCAGCTTCTGCGCGTAACCCAGCGCGATCCACAACTCCACGCCCTCTTCGGTCAACACCACGATGTCACGGCCGATGTCCTGGCCCTGCTCGAGGGGAATACGGACCTTGGCATAGAACTCCGCACTGTCATTGATGTCTTCGGTGTAGACGACATCGATCCCGGTCTGCGCGGTGAAGTCCTCCAGCGTGGTGACCGGGCGTGCGGGTCGGGAGATGTCGATATAGGACGGCCAGTTGGAGAAGTTCACGATCGGTTCGGCGTCGGAGAAGTCGGTCGGCTCCGGTGACGGTTGCGGCCCGGTAGTGCCGGTCGATGTTCCCGTGGGTGATGGCGTGGGGTCGGCACCTCCGCCGATTCCGCAGGCACTCGCGGTGACCGCTGCGGCACCCACGACTCCCGCTCCCAGAACCTTGCGTCGACTCCAGCGCACCATCGTTGACCCTCCCGACTCACTTCGATTCCGTTATCGAAGGAGCAGAAGCCTAACCCGTCATTGCACGTGTTGGCCGCTCTTGTGCAAATCGATGCCCGGTGATCAAGGCCCCGATTCCCATGGCCCCCAACCAGATCGCCACCACGATCGTGGCCGTCGTGAAGCCAGCGGTAGCGATGATCGCGCCGAAAACAATGCCGCTGAGCAGGATGCCACCGTCGAAGGTCATGTTCCACGACATCGAAACGAGACCGAATCGTGATGGTTCGACGTGATGCAGCATGCCGGTCAATGCCGCCGTGCCACCTGCGCCGATCGATGCCCCCAGGATCGCCGACATCGCAATGTCGACGATGTCGGAGGAGACGACTCCCAGGATCGCGATCGCTGCAGCACCGATGAACGTCGCCGGGATGAGCACCGCCGACATCGATGTGCGATCGACAAGTCTTCCGCCCGTCGAACGACCGAGGACATAACCGAGGCCGACGGCGATCAGCGCGATCGGTGCAACCGCGGATTCCAGGGGAAGGAACGTGTAGAGCGCGCCGTAGACGATCGCCGAGGGCAGGAAGACAGTTACCGGGAGGAACAACCACAACGACACCGGTTGGCGTGAACCCTGGGATGGGTCGTGACGATGAGACACCGGGCCGGGCGAGGCAGCGAACACCGGACCGAGGAACACCAATCCGAGCAGCGGGATGATCACACCCAAGGACAGTGGAATCGCACGCGTGGTGTTCTCCAGCAGCCACAGTCCGATGCCGGGAGTGGCGACCCCCGACAGCGATGTGACCAGCCCGAGAGCGCCCTGCGCTGCACCCTGGCGCAACGGATCGGCGTAATGCGCGGCCAGCGACACCGACACGATGGTGAGCAGGCCGAAACCGATACCGCGGATTGCGGTGATGACAAGGAACGCCCACGCCGGGAGATCGATGAGATACGCAGCGGCGGGAACCCCCAGCAGGATGAGCGAGGCTGCGAACAGCACACCGGGCTGGAATCGCACCATGAGGGCCGGAACGAAGATCTGGGTAATGACGGTGGTGGCCATGAACGCTGTCGTCGCCAATCCGGCACCCACGACACCCAATGTTTGCGACCCGAGGACAGGCAGCACCGCGAAGAGGATGAACATCCCCGCGAAACCCGGGCCCGACGCGAGCAGTACTGCGCGGGCGGGGGTCACGGGGTCATTGTGGACCCTGACTCAGTGGCCTCCCGCAGCGGTAGTTCCGCACGTAGGCAAACACCGCCCAGCGGGGATTCCTCCCAGCGCCAGGTGCCGTTCAGGGTGCGACACCACGTGTCGAGCAGTGTGCTGCCCAGGCCGGGAGTGGGATCGGTCGGCAGCCCGGCTCCATCGTCACCCACGCGAATACGAAGGCGGTCGGTCACCTCGAGATCTATACGACACTGCACGGCCTGCCCGTGCGATGCCGCATTGAGCAGGGCCTGCTCGACGATGCGATAGGCACCCAGGCGCAGGTCATGAT
>JAGYOB010000222.1 GCA_018399515.1 Candidatus Nanopelagicales bacterium | reverse complement strand
GTGCCCACGGGGCCGCCGCTGACAGTTCGGGCAGCGGAAGGAGGACCGGTTCATGAACGCCTCCCGCGTGATCGTGCGCCCACACCGATCACAGGGGTCACCGGCACGGCCGTAGACGTGCAGCGATCGATCGAAGTAGCCACTTTCCCCGTTGACGTTGATGTACAGATCGTCGAAGGACGTGCCGCCTTCGGCGAGCGCTTCGAGCATGACGTCACGCACGTCGGCCAGTAATCTGACGACAGCCGCTCGCGATATTCGCGAACACGGACGCTCGAAATGCAGACGCGACCGCCACAGGGCCTCATCGGCATAGATATTGCCGACCCCCGACATGAGGCTCTGGTCGAGCAGTGCGCGCTTGATCCCGGTATCTCGACGGCGCAGGGCCCGCACGAAGAGGTCATCATCGAAGAGCGGGTCCAATGGATCGCGAGCGATATGGGAGATCGAGGCCGGCACCCCTCCCCCGGATCCATCGTCAACGAGATCATCAACGAATAATCCGCCGAACGTTCGTTGATCGACAAACCACAGTTGCCGAGGCCCGGACAGATCGAACCTCACCCGAAGATGCTGGACTCGGACCCGATCGGAGATGTCAGAGGGATCGATGAGGAGGAGTTGGCCGCTCATTCCGAGATGGGCGACGAGAGCCCGGTCAGCCGTTCCGTCGTCGAGTACGAACCACAGGTACTTGCCTCGTCGACTCGCATGACGGATCGACGATCCGGCGACCTCCTGCTCGAAGGCCCGTGGGCCGCCTACCTGCCGGCGAACCGACCGTGCGAGTGCCACGTCGACCGTCGCGATCCGGCGTTGGGAGACGACGGGATTCAAGCCGCGTCGCACGACTTCGACCTCGGGAAGTTCAGGCACTCGGACGCGCGATTCACTCGTCGCCGAGGATCCCGGGATACTCCCGGCTCACCGTTTCATAGGCGTACTCGGCGGCAATCTGCTCGGCCTCTTTCTTCGATCGCCCTGAACCACGATCGAATTCACGGTCCCCCAGAGTGACCCATGCGACGAAGACCTTGTCGTGGTCAGGGCCGGATTCGGCGATGCGGTATTCGGGAACACCGAGTTCAGCCCGTGCCGTCAACTCCTGCAGCGAGGTCTTCCAGTCCAGGCCGGCACCACGCTGCGCCGCCGCAGCGAGCAGCGGATCGAAGAGCGTATGGATCACGCGACCGGCGACGTCGAATCCATGCTCGAGGTACACCGCGCCGAGAACCGCTTCGAGCGTGTCGGCCAGGATCGAGGCCTTACCGCGCCCACCGGTGCCCTCTTCGCCACGCCCCAACCGCACACAGGCACCGACTCCGATCTGCTCGGCGACTCCCGCTAGGGCGCGGGCGTTGACGACCGCGGCCCGCACCTTGGCCAATCGCCCTTCCGGATCCTTACTGAGGACGCGGTACAGCGCATCGGTGACCACCAGTCCCAGAACGGAATCCCCGAGGAACTCCAAGCGCTCGTTGGTGGGTATCCCGCCGTTCTCGTAGGCGAAGGAGCGGTGCGTCAAGGCCAGGTCGAGGAGGCCGTCGGACAACTCGACCCCGAGGGCATCGAGTAGTCGTCGTTGCGCCTCGGCCTGTCCCTCGCGGGGTGTATCGCTCATGGCTCCACCGGTTTCCCCGGTGTATCAGCCATCTGGGCCGCGTCCACCAGGTCACCGACCGTTCGAGCAGTCCAGGCCGCCTGCGCATCGACGACGACACCGCGATCAGCGCAGGCGTCGACTAACAGAACCCGGGCCAACTCATCGACGCCCAGATCTGCCAGCACCGTGTCCGATCGCAGATGGACATCGCTCATGCCGGCCCCAGTGTGGCCATCGAGGACACGCGACAGCGCCGCTCGCACCAGCCCAGGTAGAAGCGCAGCCCCCTGATCGGTGGCTTCCGTCGTCACGATGAGACGCCCGAATCACACATCGGAATCAACTATCGGAATCAATGATCGGAATCCGACATGGCGCTCAGACGTCGAGGACCCGGCGCTTGGCGTAGGTCCCGCATGTGGGGCAGGCGACGTGCGGCAGTTTGAGCTCCCGGCATCGAGCGCAGGCCACGAGAGTGGGTGCGGTGGTCTTCCACTGCGACCGGCGATGCCGGGTGTTGGATCGCGAGGTCTTGCGCTTGGGGACTGCCATGTCTAGTTGCCCTTCTCGTTCTCGTCTTCATCGGTCAGCGCTCGCAGCGCCTCCCAGCGGGGGTCGATCGTGTCGTGCCGGTGATCATGTCCGACTTCGAGTCGAACTCCACAGGTCGGGCACAGGCCTGCGCAGCTTTGCCCGCACACCGGTGCCATCGGCAGTGCGAGCACCACCGCATCCCGCACGATCGGTTCGAGGTCGATCAGATCGTCCTCGACGTAGACCGGCGGCTCCTCTTCGTCGTCACCTGCTTCGACCCGAGCCCCTCGGGCATCGGATGGTGGGTAGGCGAACAACTCCGAGAAAGACGCTTCCTGCGGCCAGGCCATCGGGTCCAGGCAGCGAGCGCACTCTCCCACCACCGTGAACGCGACCGTCCCGGTCACCCAGATCCCTTCACCCGCCGACTCGCACCTGACAGCCAGGTCGAGATCGGCGCCTTCGGGGATCCCAGCCAGTGCGATACCCAGATCGGCGGGGGCAGGCACGACCCGTGACGTTTCCCACAGCGACCCCGCGCGTCGTCCCAGGTCGTGCAGATCGAGCACGAGGGGCGAGCGGGGATCGAGGGCGGTCACGTCACCTTTCGTGGACACACTCCAACCAATCCGGTCTCAGACCGGCCGGGAGACAGGATACGCCACCGGGCGCACCGATCGACCAGGCGGGAAGGCCGTCCTACTCCGGGAGGGGTTCGTCCCCACCGTGGATGTCCTCGGTCGCCGACCCCCGGATCCGGTCCCGTCCGCGTTCGACGGCGGTGAGAGTCTTGTGGAGGGCGATCTCGAAGTTCGCGAGTTTCGCATCGACGTAGTCATCGGTTTCCTGGCGCATGCGCTCGCATTCGGCAGCCGTCTGGGCTCGAAGCGCCTCGGTCTCGGCCACGGCGACGAGATAGACCTCGTGCTGGGACAGCATCCGCTGCTGTTCTTCGCGCGCCTGCGCGAGAATCTCATCGGCCTCCCGTCGACCTTCCTCGACGACGGCGGTGCGATCGGCGAGCAGGTGATCGGCGTGGGTCAGGGATTCGGGGAGCAGATCATGAATCTCATCGATGAGATCGAGCACCTGTGCGCGATTGACCATGCACGATGCCGATAGCGGAACCGACTTGGCTTCTTCGATCAGCTGCGCGAGCCCTTCGAGTTTCTCGTCGACGTCCATGGCGTCCTCGCTCCCTTCCGCTACCGGCTAGTTTCAGCCAGTTTGGCTGTCAACCTGGCCACGGCCTCAGCCGGTAGCAGCCCTTCGACGCTACCGCCATAGGCCGCGATCTCCTTGACCAGGCTGGACGATAGATAACTGTAGAGCGGGTTGGTCGAGACGAAGAGCGTCTCGACACCGGCGAGTCGATAGTTCATCTGCGCCATTTGCAGTTCGTAGTCGAAATCGCTGACCGCACGCAGGCCCTTGACGATCGCCTGGACGTCATGTTTGCGGCAGTAGTCGACGAGGAGGCCGTGGAAGGAGTCCACCTCGACATTGCCGAGCGGAGCGACGACGTCACGCAGCATGTCGATGCGCTCATCCACGGTGAACAGACTCGACTTGGTTTTATTGACGAGCACCGCGACGATGACGCGGTCAGCAAGATCTGCGGCCCGGGCGAACACATCGAGATGACCGTTGGTCACCGGATCGAAGGATCCCGGACACACCGCCGTTCGCATCGCCGCCTCGC
>JAGYOB010000221.1 GCA_018399515.1 Candidatus Nanopelagicales bacterium | reverse complement strand
GCATGGGGGAATCAGTAACTGTGGCGTGCCTGAAGCCCGCCCGGTCACCCGCATCGATGAGTCCCGAGAGGGGAAGGAGGCCGTGGCCGTGACGACACCGTGTGAGCGCATGATCGATGTCGACCGCCGCTGCCTGTTCACCCGATCGATCACCGGCGAGGGATCCCCGGTGCTGTTGCTGCATGGTGTCGGGGCAAGTCACACGACGTGGAATGAAGTCCCGAGTCTGCTGGCCGCGGTCGGCATCGGTTCGGTCGCGCTCGACCTGCCCGGTCACGGAGCATCGAGCAAGGGCGAGGGCGATTATTCGATCGCGTCGTTCGCCGAGTCGACGATCGCTGTCTTGGATGAGTTGGGTATCGACCGCGTGCATCTTGTCGGGCATTCCCTCGGAGGAGGCGTGGCATTGCAACTGGTGCATCGCTGGCCGCAGCGGTTTGCGAGCCTCACGTTGGCATCAGCCGGTGGACTCGGTTCGCGCGTCGGTCGCCCGCTTCGCGCGATCTCACTTCCGGGAGCCGATCTGGTGTTGCGCGGTATCTCTGATCGACGCGCGGTGGCAGGTGCGACCTGGCTGGGTCAGCGATTGCATCGACTCGGGGTCGAATCAGTGCTCGTCCGAGAGGGCACTCTAGACAGCCTGTCCGGCTATGCCGATGAAGAACAACGCCACGCGTTCTTGTCGACCCTGCGTCATGTTGTCGATCATCGGGGGCAGCGTGCCAACGGCTTGGAAGCCCTCGTCGGACTCGATGCGTCGCGGGTGCTCATCACCTGGGGCGCACGCGATGGGGTTCTGCCGGTCGCACACGGCGAGCGTGCCCATGCACTGCTGCCGGGCAGCCGGTTCGAGGTGTTCGAAGCTTCGGGACATCTGCCGCATCAGGATGATCCGGGACGGTTTGCGATCGCGGTCGCCGAACACGTCCGCGCGGCCGGGGATACCGCCTGCGTGCGACTCGACGGTGATCTCGCAGAAGCGAGCTAGAAAGAAGCGGGCTAGAAGTCGCCGGCGTTGCGGCGGTAGGTCTCGAGAACGGTTGTCACAGCGGCAACATCATCGGGTGTCAGCCCCGGATCGGTGAACACCGCGGCGTTGAGGTCTTTCGTCGCTGCGGCGGCGACATCGCGGCCGGCATCGGTGATCGCCACGAGTGTCGCGCGCCGATCGCTGGGGTGAGGTTCTCGGCGCACGAGACCGGCGGATTCGAGTCGATCGACCGCATTGGTCACGCTCGTGGGATGCACCTGCAGCCGTGACCCGATCACGCGCATCGGCAGTGTCCCTCGGGAAGAGAACCACAGCAGCATCAGCACCTCATATCGGGCGAAGGTGATGCTGTGTGGTTTCAGCACCGCTTCGACCCGGGCCAGGGCGATCTGGTGAGCCCGCATCAGTGAGGTGATCGCGGCCATCCCCGGTGCCGACTCAGCCCAGCCGTGCTCACGCCACTGCCGCTGCGCCTCGGCGATGGGGTCGTTGGGCGAAGTCACAGCAGCCATCCTGTCAGGTCGTATGTGCGGTCAGCGCTCATGCAGGCCTGCTGATGTGGATGTCGCAGTGATCAGCGGCGGCAACGCCAAGACGACGGTCAGCGGTGACAAGTGGAGCCGGTAGCGCCATGGCCAAGGCGACGTAGACCGCGTCGTATGCGCTGATGGATCCGTGCAGCGAAAGGGCGATGTCGAGCAGATCCAGGCTGGAGTGGAAGGTCAGGCCGAGATCGTGAAAATCCTCCAGGGCGGCGCGGGCACGATGCGTCGTGCACTCGTCGGCGAGTGTCAGTCGACGCAGCACAGAGGTGAGCTCGACACCGACGACGTCTGGTGCATGCCAGACGACATCCTCATGGGCGAACCACATGTGGACTTGTGCATCGAGGGGGCGACCCAGAAGAAGATCGATGAGTGTCGAGGCGTCGACAACACGGTGCAAGGTCACGGTCGTTGAGCGCGCTCGCGACTGATCATCTCGACGCTGGATGTCTGCCCCGGTACAGGTTCTCGAGACGCGATACGGGCGATGATTTCGGCCCGGGTGGGCCGCTGCGTTTCGCGGGTGAGTACGCGCAGGGCGTACTCCGAC
>JAGYOB010000220.1 GCA_018399515.1 Candidatus Nanopelagicales bacterium | reverse complement strand
GGCTGAGCCGCTGGGTACCGGCTCCGGGCAGCCACTTCAGCGAAGTTCTGCGGGGAGTGGCGCAGGACCGCTTGGACGACGCTCGGGAAGCAGCCGCGCAGATCGATGATCCCACCGAACGCGAGGCGGCGCAGTTGGCGATCCGTCGGTGTGCTGGAGCCCTCGTCGAGGTCGCTGCCGTGCGTCCGGAATCTCGTGAGGCTCGACGCCAGGTCCGCGCAGCTCGGCGCGAGGTGTCCCTTTTGTCCTCGGCCCTTCCGACGTGGGCGGCACGACATCGGCCACCGGCGCCGGTCGACCTCGATCGAGCAGTTCGGGCGGCCGTTGAGTCGGGGGATGGGCTGCGGGTGCTCCACGTCGTCACCAACTCCCTGCCTCGAGTCCAGGCGGGGTCCACGATCCGCACACACCGGATCGCGTCGGCTCAAGGTGACCGCGGGTGGCAGGTGGCGGTGGCCACGCGGCCGGGCTTCCCGGTATTCCACGGAGATGTGTCCGCCGAGCGCGACCGCTTTTACGACGGAGTCCACTACGTCTCGATCCTGCCTACGGTGATGCCTGCTTCGGACCGTCTCAGCGATGCGTACGCGAAACTGCTGGGCAGGGTGGTCGATCGGTGGCAGCCGCAGGTGCTTCACGCCGCCTCCGACCACGTCAATGCCCGGGCCGCTCTCGAAGCAGGTCGCCGACGGGACCTGCCGGTGGCCTACGAGGCCCGCACGTTGCCCGAGGAGAGCTGGCTGTCGCGCCATGGAGGCGAGTCGGCTCGAAGCAGCGACACCTTCGCACTGATGCATCGCAGGCATCGTGAGGTGCTGCTCGCCGCTGATGTCGTCACGACTCTGGGCGAGCACATGCGCACAGCGATCTGCGACCAGGGGGTAGACCCTGAACGGATCTTCGTCGTCCCCAACGCGGTGCCGACATCGATGCTGGGCGAACCGACGGCACCGGAACTCGCCCGGGAGAGGCGCGCAATCCCCGGGGGCGAGCTTCTCCTCGGGACCGTCACCACCATGTACGCCTATGAAGGCCTGGAGACGTTGATCGAGGCGACGGCGCGGCTGCGCCAGTCGGATCTCGACGCCCGCCTTCTGCTTGTGGGCGATGGACCCGAACGGGAGCGCTGGCTCGCCCTGGCAGCCGACCTCGGTGTCCCCGTGACCGCTCCGGGACGGATTCGGTTCGACGAGGTCGTCGATTATCTGGATGCCATCGATGTCTTCGCTCTTCCTCGGCGCGATGACGCGATCACCCGGTGGGTGACGGCCTTGAAGCCCCTCGAGGCTCAGGCTCGCGGGATACCCGTCGTGGGCGCGCAGTTGCCAGCCGTCGCTGAAGTGCTCGCCCCGGGCAGCGTGCTCGTGGCCGGCGACGATCCGGATGCGTGGGCGGGGGCCATGGCCCGATACGTCGACCCGGTCGTCCGCGCCGAGGCCGGCCGGCGAGCCCGGGAATGGGTTCGGGCGTGTCGAACCTGGCCTTCCGTCCTGGACGGGTACGCCAGCGCGTACGCTTTCCTGGGCGTGAACCCTGGCGAGAACGCCCAAGCGTCGGGTGGCTGAACCGGGGCAGTCGTGCCCGGGTGACCGCGCTGGATGGGCGCGGTCGTCGATGAGCGGAGGAACCCGTGGGTAGGCCAGTGGCGAACCGTGACCTGGTGGTCATCGGTATGGGCTATGTGGGACTACCGCTGGCTCAAGAAGCCACGCGTGCTGGTCTCCTGGTCACCGGGCTCGACGTGTCGGATCGTGTCGTCGATGGACTCAACGCTGGGCGCTCGCATGTCGATGATCTCGGTGATGCGGATGTGCAGGCGATGCTCTCGGCAGGGTTCGAGGCGACGCAGGATGCGAGTGCGATAGCGGATGCGGACACGGTCGTCATCTGTGTCCCCACTCCGCTCACACCCGAAGGAGGCCCCGACCTGGGGCCGGTGCTGTCCGCGGCTGCGGCGATCGCTGCTCACCTGCGTGAGGGGCAGTTGGTCATCTTGGAATCGACGACGTACCCGGGCACCACATCCGATGAACTGCGACCTGTTCTCGAATCCGGTGGGCTTGTCGCCGGTCGTGATTTCCACCTGGCTTTCAGTCCTGAGCGCATCGATCCGGGCAATCCGGTGTTCGGAATGCGCAACACCCCAAAGGTCGTCGGTGGGCACACGGAGGGGTGCACCCAGGTGGCGGCGGACTTCTATGGGCGGTTCGTCGACACGGTCGTGACAACACGCGGTACCCGCGAGGCCGAGATGGCCAAGTTGCTTGAGAACACGTATCGGCATATCAACATCGCACTCGTCAATGAGATGGCGCGCTTCTGTCACGAACTCGATATCGACCTGTGGGATGTCATCGCGGCGGCGAAGAGCAAACCGTTCGGCTTCCAAGCGTTCTATCCGGGGCCGGGTGTGGGTGGTCACTGCATCCCGATCGATCCTAATTACCTCTCCTACCAGGTGCAGGCCAAACTGGGCTACCCCTTCCGGTTCGTAGAACTTGCGCAGGAGATCAATGCGGGAATGCCCGCCTATGTGGTCCGCCGAGTACAGGACCTTCTCAATGAAGAAGGCAAGGCCCTGCGTGGTTCCAGCGTCGTCCTGCTGGGTGTGACCTATAAACCCGACATCGCTGATCAGCGCGAATCCCCGGCGACCCCCATCGCGATGCAGTTGATGGATAAGGGGGCATCGGTGTCCTTCCACGATCCGCATGTCGAGCAGTGGCAGGTGGGCTCGTCGGTGCTCTCGAGGGTTGCCGATCTCCATGAGGCGGTCAAGGAGGCCGATGCGGTCGTGCTGCTGCAGAATCATCGGTCCTACAACGCCGATGACCTGGCCTCTATCGCGCGTTCGTTCCTCGACACCCGAGGGGTGACGACTCACCCGAAGGCGGTTCGGCTCTGATCGACGTCGATGGACGTGAGGTGCCTGGCAGTCAGATCGCTGCGCAGGCGGGTCTTCGGGCGGTTGATTCACGCCCGAGATTCGGTGACTATGTCGTGCAGATCTGGCGCCGTCGGGCGTTCCTCCGGGCTTTTGCCGGGGCGAAGATGGAGTCGGAGAATTCCAACAGTCGTCTCGGGCAGCTCTGGCAGGTTCTCGACCCGGTCTTCACGATGGCGGTGTACTGGTTCCTGTTCGGGTATCTCCTGGATGGTCGCGGCAGCGTCGTCAACTACACAGGCTTCCTCGCCGTCGGTGTCTTCACCTTCGCGTTGACCCGTCAATCGATCACTGCCGGCTCGCGGAGCATCACGAGCAATCTCGGGTTGGTTCGAGCCGTGCACTTTCCTCGAGCGGTGCTGCCGCTGGCCGTTGTCGTCAAACAGTTGCGTGTGTTCTTCATCTCGTTGCCGATCATGATCGCGATCCTGCTCGTCACCGGTGAACAGATCACGCTCAACTGGCTGCTGGCACCCGTTGCGTTAGTCCTGATCTTGATGTTCTCGATCGGGATGGCACTGATCTTGGCGCGGATCGTGGCGGTGGTGACCGATGTCTCGGATGTCCTGCCCTACATCCTGCGGATATGGGGTTACGCCTCAGGTGTGATGATCCCCATCGCTGATCGACTCGATCGGTTGGG
>JAGYOB010000219.1 GCA_018399515.1 Candidatus Nanopelagicales bacterium | reverse complement strand
CCGGCGAGATCGGTGGTGGCTCCAGCGGCTCGCCAAGGTGGGAAAAAGGTGCCAGCCACCAAATCTAGAGAAACTGGGCAAGCAGTTTCTGTATCTTGGCCAGATTTGGTGGCTGACACGATTTTCCCTGACACGATTTTCCCCGGCGGAGGTACCCGCAGAACCGCTATCCAAGGCACTCGCTCCAGCCCGACTCCGGGTTCCATTGCCCGGGTGTCGGGCCAGCCCCCGCTGCGGCGTTAAGCACCGGCAGCACGAATCTCTGGATCATCGTGATCACCTCGGAGAGCGACGTCGGCACATCGTCGATGCTCATCCGCGTCAGAAAAGCGGTCCACTGACGCTGCTTTCCATCATCGGCCCCGAACTCCTCGGAGAGCCCCGTCGGCGTGCCAGCCGGGAGCGGGGTGGCCCTCCGGTCGAAGGTTGCCCGGAAGGCGCGGGCGAGCATGTCGCCACTAAACTCGAAGCGTTGGCTGATCAGGATTATGTCGTGATAGTCCTTCATCCGGCTGTTGATGATGCCGAGTTTGCACATCGCCTCGACCTTCTCGGCGATGGACGTCTCGGGAGGGTATGCGAGGATGCTCGGAGCGTCGTGGCCGAGCAAGGTCGGGAACGATCGCTGCGCGGCCTCTGGTGTGACTGCGTCCCCGAATCCCACGTCGATTCTGATAGTGATGGGCACGTGTGCGAGGTACGCCGTAACGGTGACGCGGACACCGTCGTACTCCTGCTCCTCGCGGATTTCCTCTGCGGAGATGGTCTCGAGGGCGAACCGAAGACCGTCATCGGTCTCGACCGAGACAATGGTGCGGACCGCGTCGGCGACAACGGCTGGCGATGGGTCACCGTGGCCGAGGAAGTCGACGTCCTTGGTCGGACGGTGCAGCTCGCCCGTCCAGACCCGGAAAAGCATGGCGCCCTTGAGCGTGAAACGTGGCGACTCGGTTGACCTGGAGAGCCGATCGATCAGTCGCTCGATGGCGTACTGCGCCAGAATCGCATTGAAGTCCGCTTCGCGCTCCCGTGCGATGGCCAGCAGACCGCGATGCACTGCGGCGGGATCGCTGGGCGGCTGCCGGGCGGTGGTCATACCAGCGACTCCAGGTACGGCCGCATCACGGTCGCGACCCGATCCATCTTGGCCGCGGCGATTATGTCGTCTACGGAAGCCTTGTTCTGCCGCCAGGCATCACGCAGCGCTTCGATGGCAACATCGAGGCCGACGGTGTTCCGGTACTTGAAGCAATCGGCGACGGTCTTGGCGACGGTGGTGACCTTGATATCTACGCCATCGATTCGCATCGCCTTCACGCCTTTCCTGAGGGCCAAGCCAGACGCACGCACCACGCGGATGGGTGGGTAGTTGATCGACGGCTTCCGGGCCTTGCGGTCGATCATGATCCAGACCTCGAATGGGTTTTGGGTGGTGAGCTGGTGCAGCCGGAGGGCGGTGAGCAGGCAGAGCGTCGCCTTTGGGACACGGGCGGCCACTTCGATGACGCTGTCGTGCTCGCTCATCCTGGGCTCGGCCGCCTCATAGACGCCTCGGGCCCGCTGGACGAGAAGGCCGCGATCGACGAGTCGCTTCAGGTGCATGCGGTGAATGCCGAGGCGGTCGAGCTCGGCACCACGTACGATCCCCTTCCGACGCACCAGTTCGAGCACGCGTTGCGCCTGGGTGGTTGCGGCCATGGCTGTGACATTTTGTCGGCTATTGTTCCGTTCGACCGACATCTTATCACAAGGATAGCCCG
>JAGYOB010000218.1 GCA_018399515.1 Candidatus Nanopelagicales bacterium | reverse complement strand
TCCTCGGCTCTCTTGGTGGCCGTGCCAGTGATCATCGCCGCACTGTCAACGGCTTCCGTGCTGATTGTTGGTGGGTACTTCGTCCTCTCCGGCGCTCTCACTATCGGTGCACTGTTCGCGATGCTGGCATTGGCTACGAACATCAACGCGCCACTGACCGCCTTTATGGCGGCCGGTGACCGGATCAGCGTGATCGGCACCAACCTGCAAGCACTTGACGATGTCCTCGAGGAGCCCGTGGATGAACTGTTCGAGGAGGCCCGGAGTGCAGGTGCCGTCGATGTCGATGATGTCGCCGGAGATCTGGAACTGCGGTCGATCACCTTCGGTTACTCACGCCAGGAGCCACCGCTGCTCGATGACTTCTCGTTGAAACTGGGCCCGGGGCAACGCGTGGCCTTGGTCGGTGGCTCGGGAAGCGGCAAGAGCACCATCGCGAATATCGCCACGGGTCTCCTGCACCCATGGAGCGGGGATGTGCTACTCGATGAACACCCGTTGCTGAGTTACCGCTCGGGAATCCGCGAGCAGGCGATCGCGAAAGTGGATCAAACGGTGGTGCTCTTTGCCGGGACGATTCGCCAGAACGTCACCTTGTTCGATGACTCCATCCCCGATCAAGCGGTCATCAAAGCCCTGGAAGACGCTCAGATTTTGGATGATGTCCTCGCCCGAGATGGCGGTCTGGATGCAGCCGTGGAAGAGAACGGCCGTAACTTCAGTGGTGGTCAACGCCAACGGCTGGAGATCGCCCGAGCGCTGGTGCGCGAACCACGCGTGGTGATCCTGGATGAAGCCACCTCGGCGTTGGATGAGATCACCGAGGCACGTGTCGACGCGGCACTGCGGCGCCGCGGTGTCACGTGCCTGATCGTCGCGCACCGACTCAGCACGGTTCGCGATGCCGATCGCATCGTTGTGCTCGGCCCGGGTGGTGAACTCCTCGAAGCCGGAACCCATGAGGAGTTGATCTTGCTCGGTGGGAACTACGAGGCGCTGATCGGTGACGGGGAGGGTGCTAGCGATGGCGATTGAGACTCCCTCCCGCGCTATCGACGTCGACCAAGTGATCACCGTCGACGCGGGCATCTTGGATGTCTTCGCCCGTCGCGACGATGGCTGGTTGATGCCGTTGCTGTCGGTGACGGTCGGCTCAGCTATCTATCCGCTGCCCGGTGTGGATGTCGTCGCGATTCCCCGGATGGATGCCGAATGGAGTGCTCGGCCGGAGGATTCGGGGACCCCCGGCATGCCCGGTTTTCCTGAGTATTTGATGCGCATCGACCACGCACTCGGCGGTCACAGTGTCGACGGAACCGACCTCGAGCCAGGTGAACTTGCAGCTCGTCTTCGCCAGGCACTCGAGAGTTCCCGAAGTAATAGGCGGATTGAGCGGGAAGCGACCGTGCAGGATCGTCAAGCGCTCCTGGATCAGGCGCACGCGCGAATGTTGCGCGCCGGAACCGAGTTGGCACTCTCTGAGGTTGAGATTGATGACGACGAACTCACCGCGTCCTTGAGAGTCATCGGTGCTCGGGTCGGCTTCGGGGTGCGCCGTCCATCGACCAGCGAAATCCAACAAGCGCCCGATGCCCTCGCGGCGATCGCACGCACGAGTGGTTTCGCGTATCGGTGGATCCGGATC
>JAGYOB010000217.1 GCA_018399515.1 Candidatus Nanopelagicales bacterium | reverse complement strand
GGTTGGGGCTGACCCGGATACTGCGCAGCAGGTTGCGCCGCATCGCCGGGTGGCTGGTCACCGGCGGGCCACGCCTGCTCGCCGGGCGATGGGGGGACAGTCCCCGATTGATCCGCCCGAGGTGAATCGGGGAATCCCTGCTGCGACGGATCGGTCGACTCGCTCATAGGTGCACCCTAACCCCTGACCCCACTGTCAAGACGACCCTAAGTTGCACCGCGCATTCAGCGCGCGGTGCAACTTAGGGTCGTCTTGGCAGTGGCCCTGTGCTGCTGGACCTGTGCTGCTGGCCCTGTGCTCGCTCAGCGGTCGCTTCTAGTTGTCGTATCCACGGTAGTCGAACTCCTCCAGCGGCACCGCCGGGCCAGAGGCGGGGGCGAAGCCGCTGTAGTCGTAATCGTCGTAGGCGCTGAATGCGGCATACATCGCCGCCTTGGCTTCCTCGGTGGCTTCCACGGCGATATTGCGATACACCGGCATGCCGGTTCCCGCCGGGATGAGCTTGCCCAGGATGACGTTCTCCTTCAGGCCGAGCAGCGGATCGCTCTTGGCGTGGATCGCCGCGTCGGTGAGCACGCGGGTCGTCTCCTGGAACGAAGCCGCCGATAGCCACGACTCGGTTGCCAGTGACGCCTTCGTGATCCCCATCAATTCCGGTCGGCCTGCCGCAGGGGTTCCCTTGTCGGCCACGACAGCGCGGTTGCCCGCCTCGAAGGCTGAGCGCTCGACCAATTCCCCGGTGAGGAAGCTCGAGTCACCATTGTCGATGATCGTCACGCGCTTGAGCATCTGGCGCACGATGACCTCGATGTGCTTGTCGTGGATCGACACGCCCTGGGAGCGGTACACATCCTGCACCTGGGCCACGAGGTGCAGCTGCACCTGTCGCTGCCCCAGGATGCGCAACACCTGCTTGGGATCGACCGCACCGACGGTGAGCTGCTCACCCACCGATACGTGCCCGCCGTCCTCGACGAGGAGTCGGGACCGCTTGGACACCGCGTGCGCGACTTCTTCGGCGCCGTCGTCGGGGACGACGATCACCTTGCGGGCTTTGTCGGTGTCTTCAATGCGAACTCGTCCGGACACCTCGCTGATCGGAGCGACACCCTTGGGAGTGCGTGCTTCGAACAACTCCACGATGCGCGGGAGGCCGTGGGTGATGTCCTCGCCGGCCACACCACCGGTGTGGAAGGTACGCATCGTCAGCTGGGTACCGGGTTCGCCGATGGACTGTGCGGCGATGATGCCGATGGCTTCACCGACATCCACGAGCTTGCCGGTCGCCAACGAGCGGCCGAAGCACATGGCACAGGTGCCCACGTGACTCTCGCAGGTCAGCACCGAACGCACACGCACCGTGTCCACGCCCTGGGCGACCAGGCCTTCCAGGAGCGGGGCGTCCAATTCGGTTCCCGCTGCAGCGACGGCCACACCGTCGACCTCCGCATCACGGGCAAGCACCCGGGATCCAACTGTGGTGTCGAGATTGTCTACCGGACGCAACTGTCCGTCCACCATCTCGCCGATCACCATCGGCAGACCACGATCGGTGCCGCAGTCCACCTCACGCACGATCACGTCCTGGGACACGTCGACCAGGCGCCTGGTGAGGTAGCCGGAGTCTGCGGTTCGAAGTGCGGTGTCGGCCAGGCCCTTGCGAGCACCGTGGGTGGAGATGAAGTACTCCAGCACCGACAAGCCCTCTCGGAAGTTGGACTTGATGGGCCTCGGGATGATCTCGCCCTTCGGGTTGGCCACAAGGCCACGCATACCGGCGATCTGGCGGACCTGCATGAAGTTACCGCGAGCACCCGAATCCACCATCATGTAGATCGGGTTCGTCCTCGGGAAGTGATCCTGCATGGCGCGAGCCACCTCATCGGTGGCCCGGGTCCAGATCTCGATCAATTCCTGGCGACGCTCAGAGTCGGTGATGAGACCTCGCTCGTACTGCTTTTGCACCTTCTCTGCACGTTCTTCCGCGCCGGTGAGCAGTTCGGCCTTCGTTGGCGGAGTGACAACATCATCGATCGAGATCGTGACACCACTGCGCGACGCCCAATGGAATCCGAGTTCCTTGAGCGCATCGAGCGTGCCCGCGACCTCGACCTTGGGGTAGCGCTCGGCGAGGTTGTTTACCAGAGCGCCGAGCACCTTCTTGTCGACCCGGTCGTTGACGAAGGCGTAATCGGCCGGCATCGCCTCGTTGAACAGAGCCCGACCCAGCGTCGTCGTCAAGACGAACGGGTCACCGGGCTGCCAGCCTTCCGGCGCAGCGAAACCCTCGGGCGGGACGACTCCGGCAAGTCGCACCTTGATGGGTTGTTGCAGGGAGACTCCCCCGAGGTCATGTGCCATCAGCGCCTCGGCGACCGAAGAAAAGGCCGGTAGGTCCGGGCTGTGCTCCTCGTCGCTGGACATCGTCAGGTTGTAGATGCCCAGGATCATGTCCTGCGTCGGTGTGGTGATCGGGCGACCATTCGCCGGCGAGAGGATGTTGTTGCTCGACAGCATCAGGATGCGCGCCTCAGCCTGGGCTTCCGCGGACAGCGGCAGGTGAACGGCCATCTGATCGCCATCGAAGTCCGCGTTGAAGGCGGTGCAGACCAAAGGATGGATCTGAATCGCCTTGCCCTCGATCAGTTGCGGCTCGAAAGCC
The DNA here is from genome assembly GCA_018399515.1 of Candidatus Nanopelagicales bacterium. Classification (GTDB taxonomy): domain Bacteria; phylum Actinomycetota; class Actinomycetes; order S36-B12; family S36-B12; genus M55B157. The sequence continues at coordinate 4,335 of JAGYOB010000217.1, read as the reverse complement.
TGGATACCTAGCCGGTGCAGTGTCGGCGCACGATTAAGGAGCACCGGGTGCTCAGCGATGACCTCTTCGAGCACATCCCACACGATCGAGCGTGAACGCTCGACCATTCGCTTTGCGGACTTCACGTTCTGCGCATGATTGAGATCGACCAGACGCTTCATCACGAAAGGCTTGAACAGCTCGAGAGCCATCTGCTTAGGCAGACCGCACTGGTGCAGTTTCAACTGCGGGCCCACCACGATGACCGAACGACCGGAATAGTCCACGCGCTTGCCAAGCAGGTTCTGACGGAATCGTCCCTGCTTGCCCTTGAGCATGTCCGACAACGACTTCAATGGGCGATTGCCCGGGCCGGTGACGGGACGACCGCGTCGACCGTTGTCGAACAGTGCATCCACGGACTCCTGCAACATCCGCTTCTCGTTGTTGACGATGATCTCCGGTGCGCCCAGATCCAGCAGACGCTTCAACCGGTTGTTGCGGTTGATGACCCGGCGATACAGGTCGTTCAAGTCGCTGGTGGCGAACCGGCCACCATCCAACTGCACCATCGGGCGCAGATCCGGCGGAATGACCGGGACGGCATCGAGGACCATGCCCCGTGGAGAGTTCGTCGTGTTGAGGAACGCGGACACGACCTTCAACCGCTTCAAGGCTCGCGCTTTGCGCTGCCCCTTGCCCGTCTCGATGGTCTCCTTCAACGACTCAGCCTCGGCCTCAAGGTCGAAGGTCTCCAGCCGCCTTTGGATCGCAGCAGCACCCATCCCACCTTCGAACCAGCGGCCGTACCGGTCACGCATTTCCCGGTAGAGCATCTCGTCGCCCTCGAGATCTTGAACCTTCAGCGTGCGGAAACGGTCGAAGACTCTGTCCAGACGGTCGATCTCAGCGTCTGCGCGACGACGAAGGGCCGCCATCTCGCGTTCACCGGATTCACGAACCTTGCGGCGGACGTCTGCCTTGGCGCCCTCGGTTTCGAGCTCGGCGATATCAGCTTCGAGCTTCTGCTGGCGCGCCTCGACATCGGCATCGCGCCGCTTAGCGATCTCAGCCTTCTCCTTGCCCAGTTCTGCTTCGAGCGTGGGCAGCATCTCGTGGCGGCCGTCCTCATCGACGCTGGTGATCATGTACGCCGCGAAGTAGATGACCTTCTCAAGATCCTTGGGAGCGAGATCGAGCAGATAGCCCAGCCGGCTGGGTACACCCTTGAAATACCAGATGTGCGTGACCGGGGCGGCCAATTCGATGTGACCCATGCGTTCACGACGCACCTTGGCTCGCGTGACCTCGACGCCGCAACGCTCGCAGATGATCCCCTTGAAGCGGACGCGCTTGTACTTGCCGCAGTAGCACTCCCAGTCCCGGGTCGGGCCGAAGATCTTCTCGCAGAACAGGCCGTCCTTCTCCGGCTTGAGCGTGCGGTAGTTGATCGTCTCCGGCTTCTTCACTTCGCCGTGGGACCAAGCACGTACATCGTCAGCAGTCGCTAGACCGATGCGAAGCTCGTCGAAGAAGTTGACGTCGAGCACGGGATCCTTCTTTCTACCGTTGGGCTTTGCGGGGATAGGAGTCGAACTGTGGGTGAGCGGTCAGACCTCTTCGACACTGCTCGGCTCACGCCGAGACAGATCGATTCCGAGCTCCTCCGCGGCTCGGAACACCTCATCATCTGAATCACGCATCTCGATGGCGACACCGTCACCGGAGAGCACCTCGACGTTCAAGCACAGTGACTGCATTTCCTTCACAAGAACCTTGAAGGATTCGGGAATGCCCGGTTCAGGGATGTTCTCACCCTTGACGATGGCCTCGTAGACCTTGACGCGACCGAGAACGTCATCGGACTTGATGGTCAGCAGTTCCTGCAGGGCATAGGCCGCGCCGTACGCCTCAAGCGCCCACACCTCCATCTCGCCGAACCGCTGGCCACCGAACTGAGCCTTACCGCCCAGCGGCTGCTGCGTGATCATCGAGTACGGGCCGGTCGACCGCGCGTGGATCTTGTCGTCGACCAGGTGCAGCAATTTCAGGATGTACATGTAACCGACCGTGAACCGACCGGGGAACGGCTCGCCGGTCCGGCCATCGAGTAAGGACGCCTTGCCGTCGGGGCCGACGAGGTGATCGCCATCGGCGGTCGCACGCGTCGAATCGAGTAGCAACGCAAGTTCACCCTCACGTACGCCATCGAACACCGGGGTAGCAACGCGCGTATTCGGATCAGCACGGCGCACGTCGGCGGGCAGGGCCGCCCCACGCGGATCAGCAGGGTCGACCTCCCAACCCGAACTCGCCACCCATCCCAGGTGCGTCTCGAGCACCTGGCCGACATTCATCCGACCCGGAACTCCCAGCGGGTTGAGGACGATGTCGATCGGGGTGCCATCGGGCAGGAACGGCATGTCCTCGACAGGCAGGATCTTCGCGATGACGCCCTTGTTCCCGTGACGTCCGGCGAGCTTGTCGCCCTCGGTGATCTTGCGCTTCTGCGCAACGTACACGCGCACCAGGCGATTGACACCCGGAGGCAACTCATCCCCCTCATCGCGATCGAAGACGCGAACGCCGATGACCTTCCCGGATTCACCGTGCGGCACCTTCAGCGACGTGTCACGCACCTCGCGGGCCTTCTCGCCGAAGATCGCACGCAGCAACCGCTCCTCGGGGGTGAGTTCGGTCTCGCCCTTGGGCGTGACCTTGCCAACGAGGATGTCACCGGGAACGACGTCGGCACCGATGCGGATGATGCCGCGATCGTCGAGATCGGCGAGCACCTCCTCGGAGACATTCGGAATATCGCGCGTGATCTCCTCGGGGCCCAGTTTCGTGTCTCGAGCATCGATCTCGTGCTCTTCGATGTGAATACTGGAGAGCACATCGTCTTGCACCAGACGCTGGGACAAGATGATGGCGTCCTCGTAGTTGTGCCCCTCCCAGGACATGAACGCGACCAGCAGGTTCTTGCCCAGCGCCATCTCACCCAGGTCGGTCGATGGACCATCGGCCAGGATCTGGCCGACGACGACCCGGTCACCCTCGTCAACGATGACGCGCTGGTTGTAGCACGTCCCCTGGTTGGAGCGATGAAACTTCTGCAGCCGGTACGTCGCGTAAGTGCCGTCGTCATGGGCGATTTCGACGTGCTCTGCCGAAACCTCCGACACCACGCCATCCTTGGCAGAGGTGACGACGTCACCGGCGTCATAGGCAGCGTGGAACTCCATGCCGGTTCCGACCAAGGGCGCCTGGGCACGCAACAGCGGAACCGCCTGTCGCTGCATGTTCGAACCCATGAGCGCACGGTTGGCGTCATCATGCTCGAGGAACGGGATCATCGCTGTGGCAACCGACCACAGTTGTCGAGGGGACACGTCCATGAAGTCGACATCGTCAGGTGCGACGTAGTCGACGTCACCGCCCTTGCGGCGCACGAGGACACGATCCTCAGCGAAAGAACCGTTGTCCGAAAGCGGCGCATTGGCCTGAGCGATGACGTACAGGTCTTCTTCATCGGCGGTGAGGTAATCGATGGTGTCGGTGACCTTGCCGCTCTTGACCTTGCGGTAGGGCGTCTCGACGAAACCGAATGCGTTGACTCGCCCATAGGTGGACAGCGAACCGATCAGGCCGATGTTCGGGCCTTCAGGCGTCTCGATTGGGCACATGCGCCCGTAGTGCGAGGGGTGGACGTCACGCACCTCGAAACCTGCCCGCTCGCGGGACAGACCACCAGGACCCAGAGCTGACAGCCGACGCTTGTGCGTCAAGCCTGCCAGCGGATTGGTCTGATCCATGAACTGCGACAACTGAGAAGTCCCGAAGAACTCCTTGATGGCGGCAACGACCGGCCGGATATTGATCAGCGTCTGCGGGGTGATCGCCTCGACATCCTGGGTGGTCATGCGCTCGCGAACCACACGCTCCATCCGGGACAGGCCGGTGCGGATCTGGTTCTGGATCAACTCACCGACCGTGCGCAGTCGACGATTGCCGAAGTGGTCGATGTCATCGGTTTCGACATTGACCTCGCCACGCGGACCGGTGTAGGTCGGCTCACCGGCATGCAGCAGCACCAGGTATTCGATCGTCGCGGCGATATCCTCGCGGGAGATCGTGCTCTGACTGAGCGGCTCGTCGAGGCCCAGCTTCTTGTTCACCTTGTGACGCCCCACCTTGGCGAGGTCGTAGCGCTTGGGGTTGAAGTAGAAGTTCTCCAGCAGATTGCGGGCATTGTCGACCGTCGGCGGCTCGCCCGGACGAAGTTTGCGATACAGATCCAGGAGTGCTTCCTCCTGGGTCTCAACCGTGTCCTTCTCCAGGGTCTGCATCACCGAG
>JAGYOB010000216.1 GCA_018399515.1 Candidatus Nanopelagicales bacterium | reverse complement strand
ACCGCGAGTGTGCGTGTCGCACCATCGGCGGATGCCTGACTGGCATGGGCGCGCATGCTGTCCCGCTTTGCCTCGAGGAACTCGCGCACGTCAACACGATGGGTGATCTGCGAGCGCGGGGTGAAAGCGACCGCGAACTCCGCGGAGTCGAAATCCGGTGGTGTGATGTGCAGCCGAGCGGCCATTCGCACCGCCTTGGCAATCGGCTCCCGAGGGAGGGTGGCTTCGAAGAGCCGGACTCGTGCACCGAGCCAGTGTGCGGCTTCGCGAGTCGCCCGATTCACCTGCACATGATCGGGATGGCCGTATCCACCGGCGGCGTCGTATCCGACGAGCACATCGACCTCCTCGGTCGCCGCGATATCGGCGATGCGGGCAGCGATCACATCGACAGGCTGGTGGGCGAAGCCGTCGGTCACCTCCGCGGTCAACCCCGAGTCGGCGTATCCCAGGCAGTGCAGTGCGTCAACCCCCAGGATGTCGGCTGAACGGCGCAGTTCCTCGCTTCGATGGCCGACCAGGTCATCGGCGAAGGTGGAATCGGCCAGTCCCGCGGCTCCATCGGTTGCGGTGATGAGGACCACCCGGTGCCCCTCGGCCACAGCCCGGGCCATCGTGCCGGCGGTGAACAGCGCCTCATCATCGGGATGGGCGTGCACGAAGCCCAGGGTCACCATGGGCCCATCCTCGCCCATAGCCATCGCGGCAACGAGGGGGGCGATCGCGTAGCGTCACCTGCTGTGCGGATCGCCCACATCTCCGATTGCTATGCGCCGCGAGCCGGCGGAATCGAAACGCAGGTGCGCTCTCTGGCCCAGGCTCAGGCCGCTGCGGGGCACGAGGTCCATGTGATCACAGCAACACCCGGGCACGGTGAGGTGCGCGCAGGTGAGGACACAGACGGTGCCGTGGTGGTCCATCGAGTGGCGGCGAACCTGCCCGCAGAGCTCCCGGTCCATCCGCGCACCGGTCATCACGTGCGTCGGATCTTGGCCGGAATGCAACCATCGGTGGTTCATGTGCACACCGGTGTGGTGTCGCCGTTCGCGTGGAGCGGCCTGCGAGTCGCGGCGAAACTCGACCTTCCCCGGGTGGTGACCGTGCACAGCATGTGGGGCGCGCTATCGCGTTCTGGTCATGCCGCCACACGGTGGGCTCTCCCGTGGCGGGGCAGCGTGATCTCGGCGGTCAGTACGGTTGCTGCTCAACGCATCGAGCGATCTTTGTCGCTCCCGGTGGCGGTGCTTCCCAATGGCATCGACCCCGTGGCGTGGCCGGCGACCATGGGGCAGGCGCAGCCGGGGCGGTTGGCTCTCGTCAGCGTCGCGCGATTGGCGCCGCGCAAACGGGCCGGGGCACTCATCGATGTGATCGCGCAGGCAGCAGCGCGCCTGGCACCGGAGATCACCGTGCAGGCCACCGTTATCGGTGATGGCCCACAGCGGGAGCGTCTGCAGCGGCACATCGAATCGCAGGGGCTGTCCTTGACCATCGACATGCTCGGGCGCCGGTCGGCACAGCAGATCCGCGAGCAGTTCGCGCTCAGCGATCTGTTCGTTCAGGCGTCGGTCTTGGAATCCTTCGGTGTGGCAGCCCTCGAGGCCCGCACCAGCGGATTGCCGGTGATCGCCCGGTCGCAGACGGGGGCGGGGGAGTTCATTCACGACGGGGTCAACGGAGTGCTGGCCGAGACCGACGAAGGCCTTGTCGACGCGATCGTGAAATTGGGTCGCGACAGGGCTGCGCTGGCTGCCATGCGCATATTCAACGTCGACACACCCCCTGAGCAGACCTGGTCGAAGGTCATGGCTGTCGCGGATGAGCTGTATGCCCAGGCCGGCGCTTAGGGTGGGCACGTGAACGCGATCGCCTTCGCCAAAGGCCACGGCACCGGAAACGACTTCGTCGTGCTGCCCGATCTGGAGGCGACGCTGGACTTGAGCGCGTCGACGGTGCGGGCGTTGTGCGATCGGCGGACGGGAATCGGTGCTGACGGGGTGCTGCGGGTCGTGCGTGAAGAGTCGATGTTCTTCATGGATTACCGCAATGCCGATGGCAGCCTCGCGCAAATGTGCGGCAACGGCATTCGCGTCTTCGCCCGCTACCTCATCGACCACGGTCTGGCCCCCGCGGGAACAGTGCCCATCGCGACCCGCGGCGGCGTCATCGAGGTGCTGTGTCCTGTCGAAGGAGCGATCGAGGTGGCCATGGGCGTGCCCACGGTGCCGGTGGCCCGAGCCGCACCCGTGGTCACCATCGGCGAACGATCCTGGGCTGCGACCCCCGTGCAGGTCCCCAACCCGCACGCGGTGGTGTTCGTCGATGACCTCGCCGAAGCCGGCGACCTGCGCGAACCGCCCGAGGTCGCACCGCGTGCGGTATTCCCCGATGGTGTCAATGTGGAATTCGTTCGATCCGTGGCCGATAGGCATATCGCGATGCGGGTTTTCGAACGCGGTGTCGGCGAAACCCGTTCCTGCGGCACCGGGGCCTGCGCTGCGGCGTGGGCGTTCGGCCGGCAGCAGGGGGAACCGGCGGCGGGCACGGTGCGCGTCGACGTTCCCGGCGGAACCCTCCACGTGCGCGAATCCGACGATGGCAGCCTGGTGCTGATCGGACCCGCGGTGATTGTGGCCGAGGGAACCATCGACCCGCGATGGTGGGAGACACACACGTGAGTGATGGACTCGGATTCGACCCGGCTCGAACCAACGTCGGTGACCTCGATCTCGCCGACCGCCAGGCACTGCGCCGCGTCGCCGGGCTGTCGACCGAACTCACCGATGTCACCGAGGTCGAGTACCGCCAGGTCCGCCTCGAGCAGGTCGTCCTGGTCGGGGTCTGGACCACCGGGACGGTCGACCAGGCCGAACGGAGTCTGACCGAACTAGCCCGCCTGGCCGAAACCGCCGGCGCGCTCGTCCTCGATGGGGTCATCCAGCGCCGGGACCGACCCGATCCGGCGACGTACATCGGCTCGGGCAAGGCTCGGGAACTGCGGGAGATCGTCGTGGCCAGCGGTGCTGACACGGTCATCTGCGATGGGGAACTCTCACCTGGGCAATTGCGGCATCTGGAAGACGTCGTCCAGGTCAAGGTCGTCGATCGAACCTGGCTGATTCTGGACATCTTCGCCCAGCACGCCCGTAGTCGGGCCGGCAAGGCCCAGGTGGCCCTGGCGCAGATGGAATACCTGCTGCCCCGGCTGCGCGGTTGGGGGGAATCCCTGAGCCGGCAGGCCGGTGGTCGGGCCGGTGGAGCCGCGGGTGGCGTGGGAACGCGCGGGCCGGGCGAGACGAAGATCGAAACCGACCGGCGGCGTATCCGATCCCAGATGACCCGATTGCGCCGCGACCTGGCTGATTTCGATCGCATCGGTCGCACCCAGCGACGAGCCCGTCGCCGATCGCACACACCCGCGGTCGCTCTGGCCGGATACACCAACGCGGGCAAATCCAGCCTGCTCAATCGCATCACCGGGGCGGGTGTGCTGGTCGAGGACGCACTGTTCGCCACTCTCGACCCCACCGTGCGCCGCGCGAAGATGCCATCCGGGCGCGAAATCACCCTCGCCGACACCGTCGGATTCGTCCGGCACCTGCCGCACAATCTCGTCGAGGCATTCCGCACGACACTGGCAGAAGTCTGCGAAGCAGATGTCATCGTGCACGTGGTGGATGCATCGGATGCAGCCCCACGGGAACAGATCGCGGCAGTGCGTGATGTGCTCGCCCAGATCGGGGCGCGTGATGTCCGCGAAATCATCGTGTTCAACAAGTCCGATGCGGTCGATGAGTTGACCCTCACCGGCCTGCTGCAACGTGAGCCCGGATCCGTCGCCGTCTCAGCTGCCACGGGCGAGGGCATCGCAGGATTGCTGAACGCCATCGATCAGGCGCTGCCGCACCCATCCGAAGAGGTCGACCTGGTGATCCCCTACGCCCGCGGTGACCTGATCGCCCGCGTGCACCGCGACGGCGAGTTGCTCGACGAGCAGCACAGCGAGCAGGGGACCAGGCTCAAAGCCCGCGTCGAGCCCGGGCTGGCCGCTGAACTCGCCGCGGTTGCCGTTCGATGACCCTCCCATCAGCAGATGGCGAGGCGCTGGGTTTCGACCTCGGCGAGGGCTTGCGCAAGGCCGCAGATGCCGTCGGTGGCACGCCGCGACCCGGGCAGGAGGAGATGGCGACTGCAGTCGCGAACGCCCTGTCGCATCGAGAGCACCTGCTGGTTCAAGCCGGAACCGGCACCGGAAAGTCCCTGGCCTATCTGGTCCCGGCATTCGCCCATGCACTGG